>JAJYDP010000826.1 GCA_021777365.1 Chloroflexota bacterium
GTGGCCGAGAACGCGCTCGCCGACGCGGGCCGCCGGTTCGACGGGTCGGTCATCCCGCGCGCGATCTTCGTCGACCCGCCGATCGGGGTCGTCGGCCTGACCGAGGCCGAGGTCAAGGCCAGGCACCTCCCAGCGGTCACGGCCACGACCCCGCTCGAGTACGTGCCCCGCGCCGGGGCGATCCATCGGACAACCGGCTTCGTCAAGATGATCGCCTCGACGATCGACGAGCGGATCCTGGGCGTCCACGTCATCGGCGAGTCGGCGCCCGAGATCATCCACGAGGCGGCGATGGCGATGCACTTCCGGGCCACGATCAACGACTTCGTCGAGCTCATCCACGTCTATCCGACGATGGCGGAGGCGCTCAAGATCGGCGCGCAGGCGTTCAGCCGCGACGTCTCCAAGCTGTCGTGCTGCGCTGAGTGAGGCTGATGGCCGATCACGCGCTCCCGTCTGGCCGGGCGGATCGTGGCTTGTGTGCTCCATCACAGCGCGAGGCGTACGCCGGAAGGAGTATCGAGGTCGACGGCCCTCCGACGAGCAAGGCACGACCGAGGACGATCTACGCAGGTGACCGACATCCTCCGAACAGCCATCGACGATCCGCAGCCGCGGCCCGCAATCCCATGCCTGCCCGCCGCGGCCACCCCGGCGGTCACCGCGGCACAGATGGCGCAGGTCGACCGGCTCGCCGTGGGCGAGTTCGGGATCAGCCTCCTCGCGATGATGGAGCAGGCCGGCGCGCACGTGGCCGAGGCGGCCCGGCTCCTGCTCGGTGACGACCTCCGCGGCCGCTCGCTCGTCGTGGCGGTCGGTCCCGGCAACAACGGCGGCGGTGGCCTCGCGGCCGCGAGACACCGCGCCAACCGTGGGGCGAGGGTCCACGTGGTGCTCGCGCGCCCCGCGCTGCGGATCGGCACGTCGAGCTCCCGAGCGGCCAGCACACCGACGAGCATCGCCCGCGCGGCCTCGCGGCACGAACGCGATGACGGGGCGGCGACGATCGCGCCGAACATCATGGAGAGGACCTTGTGGATCACCAGGCCGACGCCACCAGCGCTCAGCAGCGAGGTGCTCGGCATGAGCGCGGACTGGCCAAGGCCGATGGCGCCGATCATGCGCAGCGGCATGAAGAAGGCGTTGTACCGCCTCATCTGGCGGCGCTATTACCGGGCGACGCGCCCCACGCGCGGATCCAACGATCCGGGGTGATCACGGCTCGCCACTATCTCGTTGGAGCGGTGCTCGGGGCCCTCGTGGTCGCCGGCGCTCTGCTCGTCGCGACCGTCGACCTACCACCGCTCACCGGGAACCTCCCATCGCCCGGACGACTGGCAATCTGCCGCTCGACTTCTTCGACGGCCAGCTGGCTCCTCGGCGGGTAGGGGGGCCCGCGGCGCATGCTCACGCAGGGACCCTGGCCGATGCCTGGCCTCGACCGGCAATCCGGCCTCTACAGGCAGCTGAGCGGCGACTTGGGCGGGATCACGCCCGGCTGACCGAGGGCGATCGGCAGCGGCCCCAGGGTGATCTTGCCGGTGTCGAGCGTGAGGACGCCCTTGGCGTCAACGGTCGAGGCGAAGCGGTCCAGGCTGCGCGGCGCGGGACCCAGGCCCAAGACCTTGATCCCGAGCCGATCGTAGCGCGAGCCGTGGCAGGGGCACTCGAACCAGAAGTTCGTGGGGCAGAAGTTCGGCGTGCAACCGAGATGCGTGCAGCGCTGATAGAGGGTCCGCACGTTGGTGGCTGCGCCGGACCCTTCGGGGCTCGCGCCTGGAACGAACTCGTAGCGGTCGGGGTCGACGAGCATGACGAACGCGCGCGCCGTCGGGAAGTGAGCCGGGGCGCCGTCCTTGAACGACGTGCCCGGCGCGTCGATGGTCTTGGCCGCGTCGTCGATCGTGCCCAGCGTCAGAACGCCCCCGAATCCGCCCGCGAGGTTGGGCCAGAGAAACCCGAGCGTCTCGCCTATGAGTTCGGTCAGCCAGAGCCCGACGGCCGCGCCGATCGAGCGCCGCAACAGGGCGCGCCGGGAGAGTCCAGATGGTTGGCCGCGCCGAAGCTCGTCGAGCGCCGCTCGGGTCAGCGCGCGAGGGTTGGCCTCGGGTTCGAGGCGCCAGTTCCCCATCACCTGGCCTCCGCTTCAGCCAGCCTCCGCGGCACGATGACCCATCTCTGCAAGGGGGCTGGCCGCATCCGGGACCGGGTCCGCCTCGTGCTCGAGGCGCGCGAGCTCGTCGGCGAGCCTCTGCTGCTCGGCGCGTGCTGCCGCGAGCTGCATCCGGAGCGCGGCTGCCGGTTCTGCCGGGACTGCGCTCGGAGCCAGAGCCGGTGCTCCCGCCGGCTCGCTCGCCTGCGGTCGGTCCATCTTCTCCATGCCGCCCATCGTCCGCATCATGACGAGCATGGACAGCGGACAGATCGCCAGGAACAGGAAGGGCGCCGCGACCACGATCGCCCCCGGCGCGACGAGGAAGACGCCGACCGCGACGGCCACGAGCGCGACGATGACGCGTGGGTTGTAGCACGCCCGAAGGAACTTCACGGGAGACCTCGCTGGATGGGTCTGTCGCTGACTGGCAGCTACTACTAGCAGAGTAGTATACCCCTGCGACGGGACGACGCCCAGCGGATCGCCTGGAGACAGGCCAGGCGCCATTTCGCGGCCCCCTCCATCCCGGCTGCCACGACCCCTGTAGTAGGATGCGCCCATGAGTGAGCCGACGCGGAGCGAGCCAGACGTCCTCGGGCCCCTCGAGCGGCGCGTGATGGCCGAGTTGTGGGCTCATGGGCCCCAGACGGTCGGCGAGGTGCTCGAT
>JAJYDP010000050.1 GCA_021777365.1 Chloroflexota bacterium
ACATGGTGCTCGAACCTCCCAACCGCGCGAGTCGGCGCGGATCATCGGCACCTGACGGGAGCGCCCGCCTCGGGTCGAGACGTACGAAGGGCACGAGTATAGCCCTGGTCCGGCAGCCGTCGGACCCGGGCATCGCGCGCGTGGCGTGCGCGATGGCCGCCCCCTCGCCTCACGCGGCGTGGCGCGCGAACACGGATGCGACGGCGGACCGCGCGGCCGCGGCGCCGCGGATTACGATCGCGCCGTGAGGGCCGGCAGGGAGGATGGCATGCGTTCGTGGTGGAGGCGGGGGGCCGGGCGACCGGTCGTGCCGGAGCCCGAAGCCGGCGCCGCGAAGGAGGGGGACTCGCTCCACGCGGCGCTCGCCGCGCCCGAGTTCCCGCCCACGCCCGACGCTGCACCCCCGCCCACGCCCGGCACCGTGCCCGAGGCGGCACGCGCGCCCGAGTCCCCGCCCACGCCCGGCGCCGTGCCCGCACCCGGTGGCGTGCCGGAGCCCGGGGAGCACCTGCCGCGGCTCGGGTTCGTGGGGGCCGGCCGCGTGGGGACCGCGCTCGGGGTCGCGCTGCGGCGGGCCGGGTGGCCGGTGCCGGCCGTGGCGTCCCGCGATCCGGAGCGCCGGGACCGCTTCGTCGCCCTCGTCCCGGGCGCGCGTGCCTACGCCGAACCGCAGGCGGTGCTCGACCAGGTGGATCTCGTCTTCCTGGCCGTGCCCGACGACGCGGTCGTGGAGGTCGCCGCGCAGATGCGTCTCTACAGCGGCCAGGCGATCGTCCACACCAGCGGCGTCCTGCCATCGTCCGTCCTCGCACCTGCGATGGCGGCCGGCACGGAGGCCGGCAGCTTCCACCCCCTGGTGGCCTTCGCCGACCTGGACGCGGCCCTCGCCGCGCTGCCCGGCTCGATGATCGCGATCGAGGGCGACGAGCCGCTGCTCCCGCTGCTCGCGGACCTGGCCGAGGCGCTCGGCGCCCGCCCCGTGCGGGTGACCGCCGCCGGCAAGGCACTGCACCACGCGGCCGCCGTCCTGGCGGCCGGCGGCCTGGTCGTGCTGCTGGACGCCATCCGGGAGCTCGGCGTGGCGGCGGGGCTGGACGACGAGACCGCGCTGCGGACGTACCTGGACCTCGCCCGGCAGGGGCTCGAGCACGCGCCGGCGCTCGGCACGCAGGCGGCGCTCACCGGGCCGGTGGTCCGCGGAGACCTCGGCACCATCCGGGCGCACCTCGATGCTCTGCGGGGTCGGGCGCCCGACGTCCTCCCGGTCTACGTGGCCCTGAGCCGCCGGGCGGTGGCCATGGCGCTGGCGCGCGGTGACCTCTCCGCAGATCGGGCCGCTGCAATGCTCGCGTTGCTTGCAGCGGCCGGTTGAGTGGGTACCATAGACGGCATGCAGCACAGCCTCGCTCCCGGGCGATCCGCACGACTGATGCCGCGCTTCGTGGCCCCCGCCGCGCAGGGGCGTGAAGCGCGCCTGGGGCTCCACCGCATGGCGGCCGGGATGATCCCGGGCGCCTCGGCGCCGTGGCGTGCCGGGCGTCGGATGGACCTGCGGGACCGCCGCGGGATGACCATCGAGGCGCCCCGCGCCCGCACCACCGGGCTGCTGCGGCGCGAGCCGGTCCTGCACTGGACCGGGGACGTGGTCACGCGTCGCGTGCTCGCGCCACTCCGCGCGGCGCCGTGGCGTCGCTGAGGCGCACGGGGACCGGTTCCCGTCCCACCGCCCGCGCCATGTCCGCGGGAGGCCTGGTGATCCGCATCGCGCAGGACGAGCCCGAGATCGTCCTCGGCCGACGGGTGCGGCAGCGCGAGGGCTCCGCCTGGACGCTCCCCAAGGGGACACCCGCCGAGGGCGAGTCCGTCGAGGCGACGGCGCTCCGGGAGGTGGAGGAGGAGACCGGGCTGACGGTCCGCATCGTCGAGCCGGTGGGGGCGATCCACTACTCGTTCGTCCAGGGGGGGACGCGGGTCGACAAGACCGTCCATCATTACCTCATGGTCGCGACCGGGGGGAGCCTGGCGAACCACGACGCCGAGTTCGACGAGGTCCGCTGGGTGCCGCTCGCGGAAGCGGCGCACCTGTTGAGTTTCGAGACCGAGCGCGAGATCGTCGAACGTGCGCGACCAGCGATCGATGCGCTCCGGGAACGCGGCGCGGCCTGATTCGCGCGCCGCCGGGGAGAGAGCGCAGATGCGGGCCACGGCGCTGCTCGAGCGGCATCGCGCGCTGGGTGCGCGCATGGTCGAGTTCGCGGGATGGGAGATGCCCGTCCAGTACAGCGGGATCCTGGAGGAGCACCGCGCCGTGCGGGGGCGGGCCGGCGTCTTCGATCTCTCGCACATGGGCGAGCTGCACGTGCGGGGGTCCGAGGCGGGCGCCGCCCTCGCGTACGCGCTCGTGACGGACCCGCCGGCACTCGCCATCGGCCGCGCGCACTACTCCATGATCTGCACACCCGACGGCGGGGTTATCGACGATCTCATCGTCTACCGCCTGGCGCCCGATCACTTCCTGGTGGTGGCGAACGCCGGCAACGCCGCGGTGGTGGCCGACGAGCTGCGGGCGCGCCTGGCAGGCTTCGACGCCGCTCTCGACGACGCCTCCCTGCGCACCTCGCTGGTGGCCATCCAGGGTCCCCGCGCGGTCGCCGTGCTGACCCCGCTGACCGACGTGGACCTGGGTGCCCTGCGCTACTACGCCATCGCCGAGGGGCATGTGGCCGGGATCCCGGCCCTGGTGGCCCGCACCGGGTACACCGGCGAGGACGGCTTCGAGTGCTTCGTGGACTGGGAGGCGGGCATCCCGGTCTTCGACGCCCTCCTCACCGCCGGCGCCCCCGAGGGTGTGATCCCGGCCGGCCTGGGCGCGCGCGACACGCTGCGCCTGGAGGCGGGCATGCCGCTCTACGGCAACGAGCTCGGGCGCGACACCACCCCCTTCGACGCGGGGCTCGGGCGGGTGGTCAAGCTCGCGAAGCCGGGCGACTTCGTGGGACGCGCAGCGCTCGCCGCGGCGCAGGAACACGGGAGGGCGAAGGCGCTGGTGGGCCTCGTGGTGCGCGGCCGGGGGATCGCCCGGCACGGGTACCCAGTCTTCCGCGCGGACGGCACCGAGGCGGTCGGGTCCGTCACCAGCGGCACCCAGTCGCCGACCCTGGGCGAGCCGATCGCGATGGGGTACGTGCCCCCGGACGCCGCCGAGGCCGGTACGATGCTCGAGATCGCCATCCGGGAGGCGCGCGTGCCCGCCGAGGTCGTGCCGCTTCCCTTCTACCACCGCCCCGCCTGACGGGTCGGACCAGCAGGCAGTGCCTACAGGGAGATGGACGTGGACGTGAGGGAGGGTCTCCTCTACACCGACGATCACGAATGGCTGCGGGTGGAGGGCGAGACCGGCGTGGTCGGGATCACCGCCTTTGCCGCCGAGCAGCTCGGCGACGTCGTCTTCGTGGAGCTTCCGCAGACCGGTCGCACGCTCGAGCGCGCCGAGGCGTTCGGGGTGGTCGAATCGGTCAAGGCGGTGAGCGATCTCTTCTCGCCGGTCCCGGGCCAGGTCCTCGAGGTGAACGGCGAGCTCAACGCGCACCCCGAGCTGATCGACAGCGACCCCTACGGCCAGGGCTGGATCATGCGCATCCGGATCGCCGACGAGGGCGCGACCACCGAGCTCAAGGACGCCGCCGCCTACCGCGCGCTGATCGGAGCCTGACGCCATGCCCTACGGGCCGCACACGCCGGCCGACCGGGAGCGCATGCTCGCCGCCCTCGGCCTCCCGTCCGCCGACGCGCTCTTCGACGACATCCCGGCGGCGGTGCGCGCCCACGGCCTCGACCTGCCCGGCCCGGAGCCCGAGCTCGAGCTGGCGGAGCGCCTGCGCGGCCTCGCCTCCCGCAACCGGGTGGACCTGGCGAGCTTCCTGGGTGCCGGCGTCTACCGCCATTACGTGCCGGCGGCGGTGGACCAGATGGTCGCGCGGGGCGAGTTCGCCACCGCCTACACCCCCTACCAGCCGGAGATCAGCCAGGGGACCCTGCAGACCATCTACGAGTACCAGTCGCTGATCGCCGAGCTGACCGCGCTCGACGTGGTGAGCGCCTCGCACTACGACGGGGCGACCGCCACCGCCGAGGCGGCCCTGATGGCGCTCCGGGCCACCGGCCGCGCGCGGGTCCTGGTGAGCGCCGCGCTCCATCCGCAGTACGTGGCCACGCTGCGCACGTACCTCGACGGCGGGCGGTTCGCGCTCGAGACCGTCCCCCTGGCCCCGGACGGGACCACCGACCTGGCAGCGCTCGAGCATGCGCTCGGCGAGGCCGACCGCCCGGTGGCCGGGGTGCTCCTCGCCCAGCCGAACGTGCTGGGGATCCTGGAGCCGATGGCGGAGGCGTCGCGGCTGGCCCATGCCGCGGGCGCCCTCTTCGTGGCGGTCGTGGAGCCGGTCTCCCTGGCGGTGCTCGCGCCGCCGGGCTCGTACGGCGCGGACATCGCGGCGGGGGAGGGCCAGCCGCTGGGGCTGCCCCTGGCCTACGGCGGCCCCTACCTCGGGATCCTCGCCGCCACCAGCGCGCTCACCCGCCAGGTGCCGGGGCGCCTGGTGGGGCGCACCACCGACGCGGACGGGCGGCGGGCCTTCGTGATGACGCTGCGCGCGCGCGAGCAGGACATCCGACGCGAGCGCGCCGCCAGCAACATCTGCACCAACCAGGCGCTCTGTGCGCTGGCCGCCACGATCTACCTGGCGACCATCGGCCCCCACGGCCTGCGTGACGTGGCCGCCCTGGGCGCCGCCCGGGCCCGCGAGCTCGAGCACGCCCTGGCCGCGGCGGGGGCGCCGCGGATCCACGCCGGCCCGTACCTGAACGAGTTCGCGGTCCGCGTCCCCGATGCCCGGCGCGTGCACGCCGCGCTGCTCGACCGGGGGGTCCTGGCCGGGCTTCCGCTGGCGGACTGGTTCCCCGACGACCCGGTCCTGCGCGACGCGCTGCTCGTGTGCGCCACCGAGGTGACGCGTTCCGACGAGATCGCGGCGTTCGCCGCGGCGCTGGCCGAGGTGACGGCAGGAGTGGCGGCATGAGCGAGCAGCCCGTGACACCGACCGGCGAGCCCCGTGCGCACGCGCTGCGCCCGGCCGTCGGGCCCGTCCTGCAGCCCACCCTCGACGAGCTCTCGCGGCCCGGGCGGGGCACCGCCCGCATCCCGCATCCCCCGGCCGATGCCCTGGCTGGCATCCCCGCCGGGCAGCTGCGATCCGCGGGCCCGGCACTCCCGGAGCTCGACGAGCCGCAGGCGGTGCGGCACTTCGTCAACCTGTCCCACCTGAACTACGCGGTCGACTCCGGCTTCTACCCGCTGGGGTCCTGCACCATGAAGTGGAACCCCAAGCTGGGTGAGTGGGCGGTGCGCCTGCCCGGCTTCGCAGACCTCCACCCGCTGACCCCGGACGCCGCGGCGCAGGGGACCCTGCAGCTCCTCTGGGAACTCGAGCAGTGGCTGTGCGAGATCTCGGGGATGCGGGGCGTCACCCTGCAGCCCGCCGCGGGCGCGCAGGGCGAGCTGACCGGCATCCTGATGGTGCGCGCCTGGCACCGCAGCCGGGGGGACACCGAGCGCAGCGAGATCATCGTGCCGGACTCGTCCCACGGCACCAACCCGGCCACGGCGTCGATGGCCGGCTACCGCACCGTCACCGTCCCCTCGGACGCGCGGGGCGGGGTGGACCTGGCCGCCCTCCGCGCCGCCCTGGGGCCGCGCACGGCGGCGCTCATGCTGACCAACCCGTCCACGCTGGGCCTCTTCGAGGACCAGGTGGTGGAGATCCTCGAGGCGGTGCACGCGGCGGGGGCCCTGGCCTACATGGACGGGGCGAACATGAACGCCATCCTCGGGCGCTTCCGCCCGGGGCAGGCCGGCTTCGACGTGATGCACTTCAACACGCACAAGACGTTCGCCACGCCGCACGGGGGCGGCGGCCCGGGCGCGGGGCCCGTGGCCGTCGGGGAGAAGCTCCTGCCGTTCCTGCCCTCGCCGCGCGTGCTGCGCGAGCCGGACGGCACCTTCCGCCTGGAGCGGCCCGGCGAGCGCCCCGGTTCCATCGGGCGGGTCCGGTCCTTCGTGGGCAGCGTGGGGGTCCTGGTGCGCGCGTACGCGTACCTGCGCGCGCACGGGGGGACCGGCCTCACGGAGGTCTCGGAGGACGCCGTCCTGGCCGCGAACTACGTGCGCCACCGGCTGCGCGGCGCCTACGACATTCCCTACGACCGGCTCTGCAAGCACGAGTTCGTGGCCTCGTCGGCCACCCTCGAGCAGGAGACCGGGGTGCGCACCCTGGACGTGGCCAAGCGCCTGATCGATCACGGGCACCACCCGCCCACGATCTACTTCCCGCTGATCGTGAAGGAGGCGCTGCTGATCGAGCCCACCGAGACGGAGGCGCTCGAGACGCTCGACGACTTCGCCGACGCGCTGCTGGCCATCGCGCAGGAGGCGCACACGGACCCGGCGCTGGTCCACGAGGCGCCGCACAGCGCCCCGGTGCGCCGGCTGGATGAGGCCACCGCGGCCCGCCAGCCCGACCTCCACTGGCGCCCCATGACCGGGGCGCAGATGCCCTGCCCCGACTGACCCGGTTCCGGCGCGGATGACCGGCCGCCGGTCCGACCGACCGCGGTCGGTCGGGAGCTGACCCGGCCCCGCCCCGACGATCCGGCCCAGGCGCCGCGCCTGTGTCCGCGCGCCCGTGTCCGCGCGCCCGTGTCGGCCGCCGGACCGGCTCGTCTCGCGGCCCGACCCTGGGGCCCCGGCAGTGTGCGCTCGGGACTCCGCACTCCCCGGGGGCGTCCGCCGGCCAGGACCGACCCGGTGCGGGGCGTTCCGACCGGCGGAACGGCGGGCCGCTGGCAATGAACCTTTCACGAAACGGCGTGGTATGTGACATGCACGCCGCAATGCGACCACGTGCCTGAGGAGGATGAGTGGCCGACATCGAACCGGAGGGCGCCTCGCTCGTCAGTGACGTCCGAGGCGGCGACCTGACGGCCTTCGAGGCCTTCTACCGCCGGTACGAAGCAGCCGTATACCGAACGGCGCTCGCGCTCCTGCGCGACGAGATGACCGCCGAGGAGGTGGTCGTCGACACGTTCCTGCGCGCCCATGCGGCACGCGAACGGCTGGATCCGGGTCGCCCGCCGCTGCCCTGGCTGCAGCGGGTGGCGATCAACCTCGCCCTCAACCACCTGCGCCGCAGGCGGCTCGGCCTGGAGCCGCTGCCCGAGCAGGCGCCGTGGCCGGACGATGGCGCCACCGCCCCCGATTCCGCCGCGGAACGGCGCGAGATGACGGCCGCGCTGGCGCGCGGGATCGAGCGCCTGCCGGCGCAGATGCGCGCGGTGGTGATCCTGCGGTTCGTGCAGGACAGCAGCCTGGCCGAGATCGCCGAGGCGCTGCAGTGCCCGGTCGGCACGGTCAAGAGCCGGCTCCACAACGCCCTGCGGCTGCTGCGCGACGAGCTGCGCCTGGAGTTCGAGCCCGCTGCCGTGACCGATCCGGCCGTGCGGCTGGCCGGTCACGAGGCGGAGGGCCCCGCATCGTGACCGCCTGGCACGCCCTCGCCCGGCGTTCGCGCACACCCGGCGACGAGTGCGCCGTCCATCGCGTGGCACTGCTGGACCTGCTGGACGGCGGGTTGCAGGACCGTGCCTCCGACCAGGCGCTCGAGCACCTTGCCCGCTGCGCCACGTGCCAGCAGGAGATCGGGGAGTACGCGCTCGTCGTCGCGGGCCTCCGGCGCCTGGGCGCCGCGGCGCGCCGGGCGGAGACGCCCGGAGGCGGCTGGGCCCGCCTGCTCGCGCGCCTGCAGGCACCGCGGCCGGCGCGCGGCATGCGCCTGGCCCGGATCCGGTTCGCCGGCCTGGTGGCCGTGCCCGTGCTGCTGGTCGCAACGCTGGTCGCGGCGGGCAGCGCCGCCTACCAGTCTGCCGGTCCGGCATCCGCCGGCACGGCGCCCGCCGCCACGGCGGCCGGTGCGGCCGCGGCAGCGCCGGCCGCGCTCCACCAGGCAGCGCTGCAGCGCGCCTTCGCCATCTCCGACCAGGCGTACGCGGACGAAGCCGGGTCCGCGGATGCGCCGTCGGTGGTGACGCCGCGCGGGCCGCTGCCGGACGGCATGACGCTCTTCGCCGCGTCCGACCAGGTGGACGGCGCGCGCTCGAGCGGGCTGCCGATCGCCACGGCGATCGTGGCCGAATGATGGGAACGCCGATGCACGGCCGGGTGAGCACGGTGCGGAGTCCGTGAGCGGCCTGAGACATCGTCAGCAGCCCGACGCGTCGCCGCGGCGCGTACTCGGGTGAGCGATCCCGTGGCAGATCCGCGGCAGAGGAGGAGAAGCCGAGTGGCAATCAGACGACAGGTGATAGCCGCCGTCGCGGTCGCCGGCATCGTGTTCGGCGCCTGCAGTTCCGCGGCCACCACAGCGCCCACGCAGGCGCCCGCATCCGCGGCGCCGGCGGCGACCACTGCGCCGGCATCGGCCGCCGCGTCGGCCGCCGCTGCGGCCAGCGCGACCCCGCTGACGGGCGTCGAGGCCGCCGTGTTCGGCACGAACTACAACCCCGGCCCGGGCACGCCCGGCGGCACCCTCGTCATGGGCGAGTGGCAGGCGGCCGACCAGCTGAACCCGTACTACACGACGTCCGAGGCGGACGTCGAGGCCTACCTGCCGGCGCTGCGCGGCTGCGCGACAGTCAGCGCTGACGGCAAGTACATCCCCGACCTGTGCGCCAGCCTGCCGTCCGAGGCGAACGGCGGCGTCGTGGTCAACGGCAACACGTTCACCGTGACGCTCACGCTCAAGCCGAACCTCAAGTGGTCGGATGGGCAGCCCCTGACGATGAACGACCTCAAGTACACCTGGCAGTGGGCCAACGATCCCAACCAGTCCGGGTGCTCCTCGTGCGGTCCGGGCACGGCGTGGCCGCTGATCGACTCGATCGACGTCTCGTCCGACGGCCTGACGGCGACCGTCCACTTCAAGCAGCTCTTCGGCGGCTGGCTCGGCTGGCTCACCAGCTCGATCCTGCCCCAGCACTACATGTCCACCATCGCGGTCAAGGACGCCCCGAAGCTGTCCTACCCGGTCAGCTCCGCGATCTCGAAGGCCGTCTTCAACGGCCCGTTCGTCATCACCAACGCGTCCTCGTCCGAGATCGACTACGCGCCGAACCCCTACTGGAACGGCGGCGTCTCCCCCAAGCACCAGGGCAAGCCGTACCTCGCGAACCTGAAGTTCCAGTACTTCGGTGACGCGAACGGCGAGATCGCGGCCTTCAAGAGCGGCGCGATCGACCTCGCCTTCGACCTGCAGACCGACTCGTACCCGGCCCTGAAGGACACCCCGTCCAGCATCGGCACGGTGGAGCAGACGCCCCTCTGGGAGTACGAGCACCTCGACGTCAACAACGACCCCTCCCACAAGCGCGACAACGGCCTGTGGGACGTGAACGTCCGCAAGGCGATCGCGATGGCCATCAACAAGCAGGCCATCGTGAACACCGACTTCCCGGGCGCCAACGTCACCATCGCCTGCTCGCCCACCCCGCCCGGCATCTGGTACCGCAAGGACGAGACCTGCCCGGCGTACGACCCGACGGCGGCCAAGGCGGCCCTCGAGGCCGCGGGCTACCACATCGATTCGTCCGGCTGGATGGCGGACAAGACCGGCCACGAGATGAACCTCGAGCTCGGCACCACCTCCGGCAACCCGACCCGCCTGACCGAGCTCCAGATCGTGGAGTCCAACCTCAAGGCGATCGGCGTCAAGAGCTACATCAAGACCGGTGACGCGGCCTCGGTCTTCTTCGCCGGCTGGTCCGGGACGACCCCGACCACCGACCCGAGCATCTACCGCGGCAACTACGACCTCGCCGACTTCGCGTACGTCCTGACGGGCACCCCGTACGGCGACTACTACGCGACCTACATCTCCACCGGATGGCCGGAGCTGGGCGACCACAGCGGTGCCAACGACACCCGCTTCAAGAGCGCCCAGATGGATGCCGCCCTGACCAAGCTCGCCTCCGACGTCTCGCTGTCCGCACAGCAGCAGGATGCGGGAGCGGTCCAGGACGCGTACGTGGCCGGGATCCCCGAGATCCCGCTCTACTACCGCGGTGGCGTGACCGGCGTCGGCGTCCACGTGGGCAACTGGCCGGGATTCAACCCGAGCGCACAGGGCCCGACGTGGGACGTCGAGGACTGGTACTACAAGCCGTGATCGCAGGGGCGGGCTCCCGGCCCTGACGGGGAGCGGGCGGCGGGCCCGGGGACACGTGTTCCCGGGCCGCCGCCCCTGTGCTAGGCTCTCGCGCACTTCCAGCACCCAGGACCCATGACCCAGTACATCGTCCGTCGCGTCATCCAGGCCATACCGGTCCTCTTCCTGATCTCCGTCGTCAGCTTCGTGCTGATGATGCAGGCGCCCGGCGGCCCGGCTGCGCAGTTCAACCAGAACCCCCACATCAGCACCGCGCAGATCAACAAGTGGCTCGCGGACTGGTGCCTGGTGCGGCAGCCCACGGCCATGGACACCGTCCGCGAGTACCTCGGCTGGCTGGGCGTCTGGAACTGCACCGGCGGCAGCTTCCTTTCCGGGCACGGCCTGCCCAACTTCCTGCCCGCCTTCCTGGGTGGCGGCTCCAACGGCATCCTGCACGGCGACTTCGGGTACTCCATCGAGACGGGCCAGCCGGTGCTCCAGATGATCCTGGCGCGCCTGCCCGCCACCCTGATCCTGATGGGGACCGCCTTCGTGCTCTGGGCCAGCATCGCGATCCTCGCGGGCGTGCTGGCCGCCGTGAAGCGCTACAGCTTCTTCGACCAGTCGGTGACCTTCGTCAGCTACGTCTTCTATTCCCTGCCGACCTTCTGGCTGGGACTCATCCTGATCTTCGTCTTCGGCGTCACGCTCCGATGGTTCCCCGTCCAGGGGATCGTCAACGTGCGCAACACCCCTGCGCCGTTCGGCACGTCGGCCTACTGGGCCGCGCTCGCCGCCAACCCGCTGTCGTACCTGTACGACATCGGCGCGCACCTGGTGCTCCCGGTGGTGACCCTGATCGCGGTCAGCATCGCCGGTGACAGCCGCTTCGTGCGCTCGGCGATGCTCGACTCGCTCCACCAGGACTACGTGCGCACCGCCCGCGCCAAGGGGATCGGCGAGGGCCAGGTGATCCTGCGCCACGCGTTCCGGAACGCCATGCTGCCCATCCTGACCAACCTGGCCCTGGAGATCGCGTTCCTCTTCTCGGGGGCGATCGTCACCGAGACGGTCTTCAGCTGGCCGGGCATGGGGCGGCTCTACTACGACGGCGTGAACGCCCGCGACTATTTCCTGCTCATGGGCATCCTGCTGATCGGCTCGGTGCTCGTGGTGGTGATGAACCTGGTCGCGGACATCGCGTACGCGGTCGCCGACCCCCGCATCCGCTACGACTGAGGAAGACAGCAGGGCATGGCCACCTCCACCGATCCCACCACGCTCTCCGGCGGACTGCAGGCCCCCGCTGCCGGGCCCGTGCCGGCGGACGTCGCGCAGGCCGACGCGGACGTCGAGGTCGCACTCGAATCGCTCGGCCAGTGGCAGCTTGCCTGGCGACGCTTCCGCAAGCATCGGATGGCCATGGTGGGCCTGGGCTTCTTCGTCTTCATGGTGCTGGTCGCGATCTTCGGGCCGATCATCCTGCCCTACGACCCGCTGAACATCCCGGGCTCGCTCATCCCCGGCGGCATGCCGCCCAGCCTGGCCCACCCGTTCGGGACCGACAACGACGGGCGCGACGTGTTCGCCATGGTCGTCAACGGGGCCCGCATCTCGGTGGCCATCGGCGGGATCAGCATGCTGATCGCCGGGATCGTGGGCGTCGGGCTCGGCGCGATCGCCGGGTACTTCGGCGGCTGGGTGGACAACGTGCTGATGCGCGTGGTCGACACCTTCTTCGCGATCCCGCTCCTCTTCGTCATCCTGGTCGCGGCGCGGTTCTTCGGAGAGGGGCAGGTCACCTCCCTGATCCTGATCTTCGGACTGCTCTCCTGGCCGATCATCGCGCGCCTGGTGCGGGCATCGTTCCTGTCGCTGCGCGAGGCGGACTTCGTGGAGGCGGCGCGCGCCGTCGGCGTCAAGGACGGCCGGATCACGTTCCGGCACATCCTGCCCAACGCCATCGGCCCGGTGATCGTGGCGATGACCCTGATCATGGCCTCCAACATCGTGCTCGAGGCGTTCGTCAGCTACCTGAACTTCGGGATCAGCCCCGACCAGACGAGCTGGGGCAACGCGCTCGCCAACGCCCAGAGCGCCCTCGGCCTGGGCAACTGGTGGTGGGCGTTCTTCCCCGGCATGGCCATCGCCATCACCGTGATGGCCATCAACTTCGTCGGCGACGGACTGCGCGACGCGCTCGACCCGCGGACCCGCCTGTGACCGCCGCGCCCCAGTCACTCCACCAGGAAGACAGCCGACCATGACCGCTCCCGAGGAGATCTCCGTGGGCACGCCCCCGCCGTCCGACGTGCTGCTCGACGTGCGCGACCTGCGCACCTACTTCAAGGTGATGGACGGCACGGTCCCGGCCGTGGACGGCGTCAGCTTCCAGGTGCACCGGGGCGAGACGCTGGGCGTGGTCGGGGAGTCCGGCTGCGGGAAGAGCGTCACGGCCCTCACCCTCATGCGCCTCATCGAGACGCCGCCCGGCGAGATCGTGGGCGGCGAGGTCTGGTTCGACGGCCGCGATATCCTGGCGCTCTCCTCCGACCAGATGCTCCAGGTCCGGGGCGCCGAGATGGCCATGATCTTCCAGGAGCCCATGACCAGCCTCAACCCGGTGCTCACCGTCGGCGACCAGATCTCCGAGGCGGTGGTGGCGCACAAGAAGGTCAGCCACAAGGCGGCCTGGGACCGGGCCATCGAGATGCTGCAGCTGGTCGGGATCCCGGAGGCCCAGCGGCGCGTCAAGCAGTATCCGCACGAGATGTCGGGCGGGATGCGGCAGCGCGTGATGATCGCGCTGGCGCTCTCCTGCGATCCCAAGCTGCTCATCGCGGACGAGCCGACCACCGCGCTGGACGTGACGATCCAGGCCCAGATCCTGCAGTTGATCCGGCGCGTGCAGGAGGAGACCGGGACCGCGCTGCTGCTGATCACCCACGACCTGGGCGTGGTGGCCGAGACCGTGCAGCGCGTGGTGGTCATGTACGCCGGGAAGGTCGTGGAGACCGGCACGGTGGACGAGGTCCTGCAGGACCCGAAGCACCCCTACACGGAGGGGCTCCTCGCCTCCATCCCGTCGCGCGGCACGCGTGGCACGCGTCTCAACGTGATCAAGGGCAGCATCCCCAACCCGTTCCGCATGCCGGTCGGCTGCCGTTTCGCGCCGCGCTGCCCGTATGCCTTCGATCCGTGCCGCGACCACGAGCCCCCGCTCGAAGGATCCGGCGACGGCTCGCGGCGGGTGGCGTGCTGGCTGCACTCGCGGCCGCCCTTCGGGATCGAGCACCGTCCCCGCTACGGGACGGCGACGCAGACGGCGTCGGCGCAGCGGACCGCCGGGGTGGCATCGTGAGCGCGCAGGCGGTCACGGGAGCGGCCAGCACGGCGGTGGACGAGGTGCCCCAGCCCACGGGCGAGGGGGCGCCGCTCCTCACCGTCGAGAACCTGGTGAAGTACTTCCCGGTCCTGGGCGGCGTGCTGCGCCGAAAGGTCGCGGACGTCAAGGCCGTGGACGGCGTCAGCTTCACGGTGCGGCGGGGCGAGGTGTTCGGCCTGGTGGGGGAGTCGGGCTGCGGCAAGACCACCCTCGGGCGGAGCCTGCTCTATCTGCAGCGACCGACCGGCGGGCGCGTCGTCCTCGAGGGCGACGACCTGAGCACGCTCAAGCCGGAGCAGCTGCGCCGTATGCGCGGCCGCATGCAGCTGATCTTCCAGGACCCCTATGGCTCGCTCAACCCCCGCATGCCGGTGCTCGACATCATCGGCGAGGGGCTGCTGGCC
>JAJYDP010000827.1 GCA_021777365.1 Chloroflexota bacterium
CCGGATGGGAGAAGTGAGGCGCGTGCGACCGGCGCATCCGTGCGCCGGCACCGCCCGTGCCCCTTCCGCCTGCGCCCGATGCGAGGCCGCACGACGGGGGTCCACGCCCTGACCAGTATCGCGATCCGCGGCGTCTCGCGGTCGTTCGCCACGGCGGACGGCGCGCTGCCCGTGCTCGACCGGGTCAGCTTCGACGTGCCGGAGCGCTCGGTCGTCGCCCTCATCGGGCCCAACGGGTGCGGCAAGAGCACGCTCCTCCGGCTCGTCGCCGGCCTCCTCCGGCCCGCCGCCGGGCAGATCGAGGTGGACGGCGTGGCCGTGACCGGCCCGGACCCCCGGGTCGGGTTCGTGTTCCAGGAGCCACGCCTGCTGCCGTGGCGCGACTCCGCCGGCAACATCGCGTATCCCCTGGAGCTTGCCGGATGGTCGGGCGGCCGGCGCGACGACCAGGTGCGCGACCTGCTCGGCCTGGTGGGCCTGCGAGAGTTCGCGGGCGCGCGGCCGCACGAGCTGTCGGGCGGGATGCGGCAGCGCGTGTCGATCGCGCGCGCGCTCGCCCTGGGGCCCTCCGTGCTCCTGCTCGACGAGCCGTTCAGCGCCCTCGATGCGCTGACCCGTGAGCGCTTCAACGCCGAGCTGGTGCACCTGTGGGAGCGCACCGAGACCACGATCCGGGTGGTGGTCCTCTCGCCGCGCCCCGGCCGTGTCGTGGCCGACCTGCCCGTGGGGATCGACCGCGCCAGCCGCGAGTCGGATATCGACACGCTGGCCCTCGGGCGGACGGCGACCCTGATCCGGCGCCACCTCGCAGGCGCCACGGACGATCCCTCGCCGGCGGAGCTCATCGCGGAGCTGGGCCGGCGTCAGCGACGGGGTGGGATCCCCATCGAGGAGCTGGGGGAGCCGGCCTGGTTCGACCCGTTCGGGCCGGAGGGCGGGGCGTGAGCGGGCCCCGACCGCCGGCCGCCGAACGGACGGCGGGCCACGAGGTGGCTGCGGGCGACCAGGCGCCCGTGGCCCGACGGCGCGGGTTGGGCCGCTGGAGGCGCGGGCTCGGCCGCTGGCGGCGCGCGGTCGACGTCGGCGCGGCAGCGCTCGTCTTCGTGATCGCCTGGAAGCTGGTCGTGGTGCTGGGCGGATACCCGGTCTTCATCCTGCCCGCGCCGGAGGTGGTGGCGGCGCGGTTCGTCTCCGCCTGGGCCGACGGCACCATGGAGCCACACGCTGCGCAGACGCTCGTCGAGGTCCTGCTCGGGTTCGCCGTCGGTGCGAGCGCGGGCCTCGTGGCCGGATACGCGCTGGCGCGCTCGCGCCTGGCGGAGCGCGTCCTTTCGCCGTACCTCGTCGCCGCCCAGGCCACGCCGATCCTGGCCCTCGCGCCACTCCTGGCCCTCTGGTTCGGGAGCGGGCTGCTCAGCAAGGTCGTGATCTGCGCGCTGATCGTCTTCTTCCCGGTCGCGGTCGCGACCATGGTCGGGCTGCGCAACGTGGACCGGCGGCTGCTGGAGATGGCGCGCTCGTTCCGCGCGACGCACTGGCAGCTGCTGTGGAGCCTCGAGCTGCCCGCGGCGCTGCCCGGGATCATGGGCGGGATGCGGGTGGGCGTCACGCTGGCGGTGGTCGGCGCGATCATCGGCGAGTGGGCCGGCGGCGACCGCGGCCTGGGCGTCCTGATCAACCTCGCCCGCGGCAGCCTGTTCGACATCCCGCTCCTGTTCGCCACGCTGTTCACGATCGCCCTGCTGGGCGTCGTGCTGTACGTCCTTGTCGTGCTCGTGGAACGCCGCCTGGTCGGCACCCGCGGCTGACGTGTCACCTGGGGAGGTCACCGTGTTTCGACTGACACCGCGCATCCGATCGCACCGCCGGCCATCGCGCCCGCGCGACCTCGGGGGGCGGCTGCGCCTCCTGGCGGTCCCCGCGGTCCTCGCGCTGCTCGCGGGGGCCTGCGCGTCGCCGGCCGCGTCGCCCACCGGGTCGATCCCGGCCGCCGCGTCGGCTGCCGCATCGTCCACCCCCGCCGCTTCGTCGTCCGCCGGACCGGGCGCCCTCACCCACCTGACGATCGGGCTGGGGTACATCCCGAGCGTCCAGTTCGCGCAGTTCTACCTGGCCCAGCAGGCCGGCTACTACGGGGACGCCGGGCTGGACGTGACGTTCGAGAACAAGGTCGACCCGGACCTGGTGGTGCTGGTCGGCCAGGGTGCCCTCGACGCGGGCATCGCCGATGGCACGAGCGTGATCCCGGCGGTCAGCCAGGGCATCCCGATCAAGTACGTGGCCACGATCTACGGCACGTTCCCCAACATCGTCTTCGCGAAGGCGAGCTCGGGGATCACCACCGCGGCGGACCTGAAGGGCAAGCGGATCGGGACGCCGTGCAAGTGCGGCAGCTCCTGGATCATGCTCCAGGCACTGCTCAGCTCCGCTCACCTGTCAACGAGCGACGTGCAGGTGGTGGAGTATCCCGACTACAGCCAGGAGGCGGCGGTCTACCGGGGGGCCGTCGACGCCGCGACCGGCTACACCAATAACGAGCCGCTGCAGCTGCAGTCGCAGGGCCAGCAGGTCACCGAGCTGCACGTGGACCAGACGGTGCCGCTCCCCGGCCCTGGGCTGATCGCGAGCACCCCGACGATCGCGTCCAAGGGTGCCGCGCTGCGTGCGTTCATCGCCGCGACCCTGCACGCGATGCGCGACATCGTGGCCGATCCGCAGAAGGGGTTCGACGCCTCGGTGAAGGTCGTGCCTGCGCTCGCGTCGCAACAGGCCCTGCAGATGGCGATCCTGAAGGCGACGATCGCGACGTGGGGCAGCGC
>JAJYDP010000828.1 GCA_021777365.1 Chloroflexota bacterium
CGGCGCGTACGTGCCCGCCATGAGCGACGAGACCGTGATCGTCCGCGGCACGGGCACGATCTTTCTCGGCGGTCCCCCGCTGGTGAAGGCGGCCACCGGCGAGGACGTGTCGGCGGAGGAGCTGGGCGGCGCCGAGGTGCACGCGCGGATCAGCGGCGTGGCCGACTACGAGGCCCTGGACGACGAGCACGCGCTGGCCCTCGGCCGCTCGATCGTGGCCCATTTCTCGCGCCGGGCGCCCGACCCGCCCTGGGAACGCCTGGCACCCGAACCGCCGGCGGTCGGATCGGACGGGGGCGACGGGACCGCGGGCCTGTACGACGTGATTCCGGCCGACCTGCGGCGGGGCCGGCTCCACGCCCGCGAGGTGATCGCGCGGCTCGTCGACGGCAGCCGCCTCCACGAGTTCAAGCCGCTCTACGGCGAGACCCTGGTCTGCGGGTTCGCCCATCTCGAGGGCTACCCGGTCGCGATCCTCGCCAACGACGGCATCCTGTTCAGCGAGTCCGCGCTCAAGGGGGCCCACTTCATCGAGCTGGCCGCGCAGCGGCGCGTGCCGCTCGTGTTCCTCCAGAACATCGCGGGGTTCATGGTCGGGCGCGAGTACGAGGCGGGTGGGATCGCCAAGCACGGCGCGAAGCTGGTGACGGCGGTCGCCTGCGCCGAAGTACCCAAGTTCACCGTGCTCGTCGGGGGCAGCTTCGGCGCCGGCAACTACGCCATGGCGGGGCGCGCCTACCAGCCGCGGTTCCTGTGGTCCTGGCCCAACAGCCGGATCAGCGTGATGGGCGGGCAGCAGGCGGCCCGGGTCCTCTCGACGGTCCGCGAGGCTTCGCTGCCCGGAGGGCGGTGGCCGTCCGAGAACGAGCGAGCCGCGTTCGAGGCACCGATCCTCGACGGGTACGAGCGCGAGGGTTCGCCGTGGTACGCGACGGCACGCCTGTGGGACGACGGTGTGATCGACCCGCTCGACACGCGCCGCGTCCTGGCCCTGGGGATCGAGGCCGCGCTGCACGCACCGATCCGGGAGACGAAGTTCGGCGTCTTCCGCATGTAGGCAGCCCGGCTCGGGGCTCCGGCAGTCGGTACAATCGGTCTCGCCGCGCGTGCGCTCCTCCTGGGACCCAGTGAGCGTGGCCCGTTCGCCAGAGCGCAGTCGTGTCTGCAGGTGACGCATGTTGAACGCGCTGGCGGTGGCCGCTGCGCTCTGGGGGGTGCTCATGGGCATCAGCCCCCTGCTCCAGATCCGGCGGATGATGCAGCGGCGGTCGTCCTCGGACGTGTCGATCGGATACCTGTCCGTGCTGGTGGTGGGGTTCGTCCTGTGGGCGGCATACGGCGCGTCGATCGGGAACCTCGCGCTCGTGATCCCCAACGCCGTCTCCCTGGCCGTGGGCATCGCGACGATCGTCGTCGTGCGCCACTATCGCCACGGCCCGGCAGAGGAGCCGGCCGGCTGACGCGCCGTCCTCGGCAGCGCCGCCGGCACGGGCACCGGCACCGCTCACGACCGCTACCATGCAGCCGTGGCGCTCGCGCGTGCAACGTCCGGCCCGATCCGCGTTCTCTTCGTCGCGAACCGCGGCGAGATCGCCGCTCGTATCGAGCGGACCTGCGAACGGCTGGGGATCGTGTGCGTGGTTCCCCATCGTGACGTGGACCCGGCCCTCGACCTCCTCGACGCGGCGGCCGTCGTCGCGGCCGCGCTCCGTTCCGGCGCCGACGCGCTCCACCCCGGATACGGGTTCCTCGCGGAGAGTGCCGCGTTCGCCACCGCCGTGGTGGATGTCGGCCTCCGCTGGGTGGGGCCACCGCCCGGGGCCATCGGGGCCCTTGGCGACAAGGCCAGCGCGCGCCGCCGCGCGACATCACTCGGCATCCCGGTCCTTCCCGGCTACGACGGCGAGGACCAGTCGGATGACACGCTGCGGGCCGAGGCCGGCCGCGTCGGGTATCCGCTGCTGGTCAAGCCCGCCGGCGGCGGGGGCGGCAAGGGGATGCGGATCGTCCACGCGGCCGGGGAGCTGGACCACGCGCTGACCGCCGCCCGGCGCGAGGCCGAGGCCGCGTTCGGCGACGGGCGGCTGCTGCTGGAGCGCAACGTCGCACCGGCGCGACACGTGGAGATCCAGGTGCTGTTCGACGGTGCCGGCCACGGTGTCCACCTGGGCGACCGCGACTGCTCCGTGCAGCGTCGCTTCCAGAAGGTGCTCGAGGAGGCGCCCGCTCCCAGCGTCCGGCCGGCGCTGCGCGAGGCACTCGGGCAGGCCGCGCTGCGGCTCGCCTCGTCGGTCGGTTACGCCTCCGCGGGCACGTGCGAGTTCCTGGTGGACGACGCGGGCGCCTGGTGGTTCCTCGAGATGAACACGCGCCTCCAGGTGGAGCACCCGGTGACGGAGCTGATTACGGGACGCGACCTGGTCGCCGACCAGATCCGGGCCGCGGCCGGCGAACCCCTTGGCTTCGGGCAGAGCGACGTGCGGTTCGGCGGGCACGCGGTCGAGGCGCGCCTGTACGCCGAGGACCCGGCGGTGGGATTCCTCCCGGCGACCGGGCGCGTCGAGGCCCTGCGGTGGCCGGCGGGACCGGGCGTGCGCGTGGAGCCGGGCGTCGCTGAGGGTGACGAGGTGGCGGGCCGTTTCGATCCGATGCTTGCCAAGGTCGCGGCATGGGGGCGCGGCCGCGAGGAGGCGCTCGACCGGCTGACGGCCGCCCTCGATGCGACCGTCGTGCTTGGGCTTACCACCAACCTGCGCTTCCTGCGCTGGCTCGTGCGCTCCGCCGCGGTCCGGGAAGGGCGCATGCGCACCGACAC
>JAJYDP010000829.1 GCA_021777365.1 Chloroflexota bacterium
GCTCGCGGCGCTGCGCAGCCTGCGCCCGGGCACCTATGGCGTGCTGACCAGCCTGGAACCGGCGATCGCCGCCGTGATCGGACTCGCGTTCCTCGGACAGGCGCTGGAGCGCGCCGACGTCCTGGGGATCGTGTTCGTGGTGGTCGCCAGCGCGGGTGCCAGCCTGGAGGGGATGCGCCGGAGGCGGTCTGCCCTCCCGGAGGAGGCGCTGGTCCTGGCGGATTGACTCGGCCCGACGTCCGCCATTGACCCTCGTTCGGGGCGTGCTATCATCCCGCTCGCACCTGTTCCCTCCCATTCCGTCGGGCCGACGCCTGGATCTGCACGTGTCCACGTCCGACGCCGGAGGGACCGCGCCGCATCGGCGGGTGCGCCCATTGACGTCTCCTCGCGCTTCCCGGCCCTGTTGCGGCCGCCCATCCAACTCCCGACCGGTGCCGATCGATGAACATCAACGAACTCAAGACCAAGAACCTGCACGAGCTGGTCGAGATCGGTGGCGACCTGGACGTCGGCGACGCCAGCGGCCTGCGCCGAGACGAGCTCGTCGAGCGGATCCTCCAGCGCCAGGTCGAGCGCGGCGGCCAGCCGTACGCGACCGGGATCCTCGACATCGTCGACGAGGGCTACGGGTTCCTGCGCCGCCACGGGCTCATGCCCAGCCCCGACGACGTCTACGTGAGCTCCACCCAGGTGCGCAAGTTCGGGCTCCGGACCGGCGACCGTGTCGGCGGCGTCACGCGTGCCCCCAAGGACGGCGAGAAGTACTGGGGGCTGCTTCGCGTCGAGTCCATCAACGGCGTCGACCCGGAGACGGCACGGCGCCGGCCGCACTTCGACGCCCTGACCCCGATCCACCCGATCGAGCTCATCAACCTCGAGACTGACCCGAAGAACCTGAGCCAGCGCCTGATCAACCTGGTGAACCCGCTCGGCAAGGGCCAGCGCGCCCTGATCGTCAGCCCGCCCAAGGCCGGCAAGACGATGCTGCTCAAGCAGATCGCGAACGGCATCACCGCGAACTACCCCGAGATCCTCCTCATGGTGGCGCTCATCGGCGAACGTCCCGAGGAGGTCACCGACATGCGCCGCTCGGTGATGGGCGAGGTCATCAGCTCGACCTTCGACGAGCCGACGGAGAACCACACCCACGTCGCGGAGATGGCGCTCGAGATCGCGAAGCGGCAGGTGGAGACCGGCCGCGACGTCGTGATCCTGCTCGACTCCATCACGCGCCTGGCGCGCGCCTACAACCTCGCGTTGCCGCCGTCCGGTCGCACCCTGTCAGGCGGCATCGACCCCATCGCGCTGTACCCGCCCAAGCGCTTCTTCGGCGCCGCGCGGAAGCTCGAGGAGGGCGGCTCGCTCACGATCATCGGGACCTGCCTGATCGATACCGGGTCCCGCATGGACGACGTGATCTATGAGGAGTTCAAGGGGACGGGCAACTCGGAGCTCATCCTCGACCGGAAGCTCGCGGAGAAGCGCATCTTCCCGGCGATCGACGTCCAGCGCTCCGGCACACGCCGCGAGGAGCTGCTCCTCGAGGAGGGGACGCTCCGCATGGTGTGGACGATGCGCCGGATGCTCTCCGCGGTCGGCACGAACGAGGGGATCGAGCTGCTGCTGAACCGGCTGGCCAAGACGGAGAGCAACGCGCAGTTCCTCGCGACGCTCACCAAGAGCCTCGACCAGTAGCGTCGCCCAGGTCCGCGCGGCATCCCGGCGACCGGCACGATCGCAGTCCCGCATGCGCCCCTGCCCGGCCCGCGGCCGAAAGTACCACCCGAAGGTGCCCTGATTTGACGGCGCCGCGACGGCGATGGTAAGGTCCCGTCAATTCTGCGATCCCGCGGCGATCCGGACCCGTGAGTCCCCGCGGCGGTCAAGACACGCGCAGGTTTGGGACGCAACCTCATATCGCGCTCCTACGGCGGCCAGATACCCCCGCGTACCCTGACCCCCCCGCGATGCGGCCGCCTCGTCTGCACAGGAGACCGTATTGCTGAACGCGCCCGTCGTCGTGCGCCGCGTCCGGGACCTTCTTGCCCGCGACACGGCCCGGGCCTTCTCCCGGATCCGGCCGGCCAGCCGCCGGCAGCACGCGCCGCTCCCGCGGACCCACGCCTCGCCGGCGTCTACGTCTGCCTCTCCGATCCGTCGTACCGCCGTCTCCCGCCGGGACCGCGACCACGCCGGCCGCGCGATGATCGCCGCGGCGACGGCCCTCCGGCACCGGCTCGTGGCGCTCACCACCGAACGCCGGGGCGCCCCGGTACTCGCGGTCGCGCTGCTCGCGGCGGCGTCCATCCTCTCCCAGCTGCCGTCCACCGCCGCAGGCGGGACCGGCGGCACGGACGGGCCCGGCACCGCGTACAACCCGCGCATCGCCGCCATCAACATCGAGGGGCCGGACACCGGCCAGGTCGATCCGGGCCTGGTGGGGATCGGCGCTGCCGGCCCGGGCCAGGGGAGCACCGGCGGGGCCACGATCGCCGCGGGCGGGTCCGCGGCCGACGTGGGCGCCTACACCATGGTCGACGGCAGCCTCATCAAGCCGATCAGCGCGGACTCGAGCGTGGCCGACATCAGCGGCCAGGTCCGCACCTACGTCGTGCGTTCCGGTGACACGCTGAGCGGGATCGCCAGCCGGTACGGCCTGTCGATGATGACCATCTGGTGGGCGAACCGCCTGACCTCGACCGACACCCTGCACATCGGCCAGAAGCTGCTGATCCCGCCGGTGGACGGCGTCCTCTACAAGGCGCAGCCCGGCGACACGGCGATCACGATCGCACGCAAGTATCACG
>JAJYDP010000830.1 GCA_021777365.1 Chloroflexota bacterium
CAACTTCAGCGAAGGCCGGCGTCCCGAGGTCGTGGACGCCCTGTCGAGCGCCGTGGCGTCGGTGCCCGGCGTCTTCCTGCTCGACCGGACGCAGGACCCCGATCACAACCGCTGCGTCCTCACCTTCGCCGGCGAGATCCGGCTGGTGACCCGGGCCATGGAGGCCGCGATCCGCGTCGCGCTGGAGCGGATCGACATGGAGCACCACGCCGGCCAGCATCCCCGGCTGGGGGCCGTGGACGTGATCCCCTTCGTGCCACTCGGCGAGACCACAATGGACGAGGCCGTGCAGCTGGCGCACGACTTCGGCGCCGAGATCGCGGCCCGGTACGAACTCCCGGTCTTCTTCTACGCGCGGGCGGCCGCCCGGCCCGAGCGCGAGGTGCTCGCCGACATCCGGCGCCCCGAGTACGAGGGGATGAAGTCGCTGATCGGCACGCCCGGGCACGAGCCCGATGCTGGTCCTGCCCACATGCACCCGACGGCGGGCGCCACGGTGGTCGGGGCCCGCCCCTTCCTGATCGCCTACAACATCAACCTGGAGACCCCCGACGTCGGACTGGCGAAGCGGATCGCGTCGCAGATCCGAGAGCGCGGTGGCGGACTGCCGCGAGTCCAGGCGAAGGGCTTCTACCTGGAGGACCTGGGCTGCGCGCAGGTCTCGATGAACCTCCTCGACTTCACCGTGACGCCGCTCTGGCGGGTCTGGGAGGAAGTCGTCCGCCTGGCCGGCGCCGATGGAGTCGCGGTGCGCGAGTCCGAACTGATCGGCCTGATGCCGCTGCGGGCGTTCCTCGACGTGGCCGACCATGCCGGGGCTCCCGCGGAACTGCCGGTCGAGCGTCGGCTGCAGGTGGCGGCCGACTGGATCCGCCTGCGCGACTTCGACCCGACGATGGCGCTCGAGCTGCGGATGGAGGCCGCCGAGCGGGCGGCCCGGGAGCAGACGGGCGCATGACGACGCCTGCGGCGACGGCCTCGATCCCCGCGGGCCTCCTGGTGGAGGGCGCGAGGGAGGTCGTCACCATGGCCGGCGGGCTGCGCCGTGGGTCGTCCCAGGATGACGGTGGCGTCGTCTCGTCGTCGGTGTCGGATCTCGCCGTCGCCTGCTGGGAGGGTCGCGTGGTCGCATGCGGGCCGCGCGACGAGGTCGCCGGGAGGCTGGCGTCGGAGGGCCTGGACCCGGGCGACCCCGCGCGCTTCGTCCGGATCGACGCGGCCGGCGGCACGGTCACTCCAGGGCTGATCGACCCCCATACCCACCTCGTGTTCGCCGGCAGCCGCGAGGGAGAGATCACGCTGCGCCGCCACGGCGCCGGCTATCTCGAGATCCTGGCCGCGGGCGGCGGGATCCTCTCCACCGTGCGGGCGACCCGCGCGGCGAGCGTCGACGAGCTCGTGGAATGCGGCCGCCGCTGGCTCGGCGAGATGCTCCGGCACGGGGCGACCACGGTGGAGGCGAAGTCCGGCTACGGGCTGGAGCGCGACGCAGAGCTCCGGCAGCTGGAGGCGATCGGCCGCCTGGACGCCGAGGGACCGGTGGAGCTCGTGCCCACCTTCCTCGGCGCGCACGCCGTCGCGCCGGAGTTCCGCGACCGGGCCGATGCCGTCGACGCCTACGTGCGCGACGTGGTCGAGGTGCAGCTTCCGGCGGTGGCGCAGCAGGGGATTGCCCGGTTCTGTGATGTCTTCTGCGAGGAGGGTGTCTTCACGGCCGAGCAGTCCCGGCGCGTGCTGGAGGCAGGTGCGCGGCTGGGCCTGGCGCCCCGGCTCCACGCGGACGAACTCCGCCCATCGGGCGGTGCCGAGCTCGCGGCCGAGCTGGGCGCCGCCTCCGCCGACCACCTCGGCGTCCCGTCGCCGGAAGGGATCGACGCGCTGGCGCGCGCCGCGGATGCCGGGAGCCCGGTGGTCGCCACCCTGCTGCCGGCCACCAGCCTCTTCCTGAAGGGCGAGGAGTACGGGCCCGCACGCCGGCTGATCGACCGCGGCATCCCGGTCGCGCTCGGAACCGACTTCAACCCGGGCACCTCCCCCGCCCCGAACCTGCAGCTCGTCCTCTCGCTGGCGGTGCTCCGGATGGGTCTGACGGCGACCGAGGCCCTCGCCGGCGTGACGATCAACGCGGCCCATGCGCTGCGCCTGGGGGACACGCACGGCGCGATCGAGCCCGGCCGACAGGCGGACCTCGTGGTCTGGGACGTCCCGACGGTCGAGCAGATCCCCTACTGGCTCGGGGCCGGCCTGGCGCGGGCGGTGGTGAAGCGGGGCCGCGTCGTCTGGCAGGCCGGGCGCGACTGAACGGAACCGGGACGCGCCGGCCCCGAGGCATCGGGCCGCACGCGGGCCCCGCGCGGCTGAGACGAGCCCGCGGGACGGTCTGGCCGCCGGGCGCTACGACCGGCCCGGCTCCTCCGCCGGGGGCGCGAACGCCGCACAGAGCATCCCGAAGTAGGTCGGAACCTCGTACGAGAGCAGCGTCGGGCGCCAGGCGTCGCCGATGGCGCCGAACAGCATGAGCATCTGCCACCAGCTGTCCGGCTTCGCTGCCTCGATGAGCGCCGGCGAAAGGTCGGGCAGATCTCCGAGCCGCCCATCGCGGACGGCGCGCACCGTCAGCTCGTCGAACGTCGCCGCGGCGGGATCGTAGCCGTACGGCCCTCCAGTCGAGTGAGCGTGCGCCTGGTCGGCACTCGCGACGAGAGCCACGCGGCGACCGGACGCGGCCACGGCCTCGACGATGGCGCGCCCCGCCTCGACGTGCGCGCGGGCGCTCAGCTCCCGGGCAGGCGCGACCACC
>JAJYDP010000831.1 GCA_021777365.1 Chloroflexota bacterium
CGCGGTTCAGGTCCGTGGCCCCTCCGGGCTGTTGCCAATGTATCGGGTGGCTCCTCCGGCCGTCAACGGCACTTGTCCACGAGATTGGGGCGGCCCGGCGCGGTTGTCCAGACGGCGTCCACACCGCTTGTCCACACCTGTGGACAAGCGGTACACGGGACGGGCATTCCGTGCCCCGGATGAGCGGCGTGCCCTGGATGAGCGGCGTGCCCTGGATGAGCGGCGTGCCCCGCAAGGCCCGCGTCCACGACCTGCCGCGCCGAGTGGTCCGGCGGTGTCCGTGCCCGGACCCCGCGCTACCATCGACTAATGCTGTTCGACTACACGACCGTCTCCGCCGAATCGGTCGCGGCGGACACCGATGCCGGCCTTGCCGAGGCCGATGCGCTCGTCGGCCGCGTGGCCGCCGGGCCCGCCGCGACGTTCGACGACACGATGCTCCCCCTGGACCAGGCGCTCGGCCGCGTCCAGGTCGCCTACGGCCGCAGCGCATTCATGGCGCGCGTCCACCCCGACGGCGCGGTCCGCGACGCGGGGCAGGCATCCGAGGAGCGGCTCGCGAAGTGGCGCGTGGCGCTGCCGTTCCGCGAGGACATCTACCGGGCCGTCCGCGCGTACGCGTCCACGGCCGAGGCACACGCCCTGGCAGGCGAACGCCTCAGGCTCGTGGATCACTGGCGGCGCGACTTCCGGCGAGCCGGCCAGGAGCTGACCCCGGGCGCCCGCGCCGAGCTCGAGCGGATCCGGGCCAGGCTGGTCGAGCTCGAGGTCGCCTTCCAGCGAAACGTGGACGAGTTTCGCGACGGTCTCGAGGTGACGCGCGAGGAGCTCGCCGGGCTTCCGGACTCCTACGTGGAGCGGCTGCCGGCGGGATCGCGGCCGGGCACCTGGCTGGTGAGCCTCGAGTACCCGAGCGTCTTCCCGTTCCTCGACCAGGCGGAGCGGCGCGACCTGCGGCAGCAGCTGGAGTTCAAGCTCTTCAACCGGGCGGCGGTGGTCAACCGCCCGATCATCGAGGAGGCGCTCGGGACACGGAAGCAGATCGCGGGGCTCTTCGGCCTGCCGTCGTGGGCGCACTTCGCGCTCGAGGTCAAGATGGCCCGGGACCCCGCCGCCGTGGAGCGCTTCTACGACCAGCTCGTGCCACCGCTGCAGGCGAAGGCTCGCGATGAGCTCGCCCGGCTCGGCCCGCTCCTCCAGGCCGATACCGGCGACCCCGCCATCCGTTCGTGGGACTGGCGGTACTACGAGAACCAGGTACGCCGCACCGAGTTCGGGCTCGATCAGAACCGCGTCGCGGAGTACTTCCCGCTTGGGGCGGTGATGGACGGGATGCTCGACCTCACCGGCGAGGTGTTCGGCCTCACCTACCGGCGGGTCGAGACGACCAACGCCTGGCACCCCGACGTGCTGCTCTACGAGATCCGGGACCGTGCGACGGACGTGCCGATCGCGCATTTCTACGCCGACCTGTTCCCGCGGGAGGGCAAGTTCGGGCACGCCGCCGTCTTCCAGCTGGTCGCCGGCCACCGCCGGGCCGACGGCTCGTACGCCACGCCGGCCTGCGCGATCGTGGCCAACTTCACCAGGCCCGGGGCGGACCAGCCATCGCTGCTGCGCCACGACGAGGTCGTGACGCTCTTCCACGAATTCGGGCACGTCCTGCATCATTCGCTGTCGCGCACCGAGTTCGTGCGGTTCTCGGGCACCGAGACCGAGGCCGACTTCGTGGAGGCACCCAGCCAGATCATGGAGCACTGGGCCTGGGACCCGGTGGTGCTGGGGCGGTTCGCCAGCCACTACCTGAGCCGCCAGCCCATCCCCGGCGATCTGGTGGCGCAGCTGGTCCGGGCACGCGACCTGGACATCGGCATCCGCACGCTCCGGCAGGTCTCCCTCGGGAAGCTCGACATGGGCTTCCACGATGCCTCGGCCACGCGCGATCTCGACGAGATCAACCGGCGAACCTGGTCGGTCATCGGGCTGCCGTTCCCCGAGGGGACGTTCTACCCGGGTGGGTTCGAGCACCTGTTCGGGGGATACGACGCGGGGTACTACGGGTACCTCTGGTCGAAGGTGTACGGGGACGACATGTTCAGCCGGTTCCGGGCCGAGGGTGTCACCAACCCGGAGGTCGGCGCGGCGTACCGGCGCGAGATCCTCGAGGCGGGCGGGGCGCGCGACGCCGCAGAGATGCTCCGGGCGTTCCTCGGCCGCGAACCGTCGAACGGGGCGTTCCTGGAGTTGCTGGGCATCGGGCCTGCGCCGCGGCGTGGCCACCCGGCGGCGGACGTGGCATCCTCTTCGGGCTGAGCCTGCTGGCATTCGGCATGCCGGCGCTCGTTGTCGTGGCAGAGGTTCTTCCACGTGAGCCGTCAGCGTGTCGTCATCATGGGGGCCGCCGGGCGCGACTTCCATGACTTCAACGTCGCCTACCGCGACGATCCGGATGTCGAGGTGGTGGCCTTCACCGCCACCCAGATCCCCGGCATCGCGAACCGACGCTACCCGCCGGAACTCGCCGGCGGGCTCTACCCCGGCGGGATCCCGATCGTCGCCGAGGATGAGCTCGAGCGGCTCGTCCGGGACGAGCGGGTGGACGCCGTCGTGTTCGCGTACAGCGACGTGTCGCACGAGCACGTCATGCACAGCGCGTCGCGCGTGCTGGCGCAGGGCGCCGACTTCGTGCTGCTCGGTCCGGATCGCACCATGATCGAGAGCACCCGGCCCGTGGTCGCCGTGTGCGCGGTCCGCACCGGATCGGGCAAGAGCCAGACCACCCGCCGCGTCGCCGCGATCA
>JAJYDP010000832.1 GCA_021777365.1 Chloroflexota bacterium
GCGGTGGACGTGCGCATTTCGCCGAAATGGCCACGCCAGTCCGCGCGAAGTGGACAGCCTGGATCGCGGTTTTGGCCACCCCCTCGGAGGCCGCGTCAGCGGCCGACGCGGGGCGTCCGTGTCATCCCCTGACCTTCACCTCCTTCCGGTTCTTGGTCGGGTAGTGTGGCACGCCCAAGGTGTCGCGCTGGCAGCCGACAGGAGTCATCGGCGAGCCTCCCGACCCTCGCTCGCCGGAGCCGCCGGAGCTGAGCGTGGCTCTGAGCGGCGCAGGGATGCGCCCGAGAGCTCGATCCGGTGGGCAGCGGCGAGGAGGCGGTCGCAGATGGCGTCGGCCACGGTCGGTTCGCCGAGTCCCTCGTGCCAGAGGGCGACCGGGAGCTGGCTCGTGACGAGGGTGGAGCGGACCCCGGCCCGGTCCTCGATCACCTCGAGCAGGTCCGCCGCCTGAGCGTCGGTGAGCGGCTGGAGCGCGAAGTCGTCGAGGACGAGCACGTCGATCCGGGCCCAGGCGCTGAGCAGCCGCGGCAGCCGCCCGTCGAGGCGGGCCGTGGCGAGCTCGGTGAGCAGGCGCGGCACGCGCGCATAGAGGGCGGAGTGGCCGGCCCGGATGGCGGCGCTCGCGAGGGCGCAGGCGAGATAGGTCTTGCCGACGCCCGTGGGACCCGTGATGAGCACCTGCTGGTGCGCCGCCACCCAGCGCGACGCCGCGAGATCGAGCAGGACGCTCCGATCGAGACCCCGCGCCGCCCGGAAGTCGACGTCCTCGACCGCCGCCGCGACCCGTAGCTTGGCGGCCCGCAGGTAGCGCTCCAGACGCCGGTTCTCCCGCTCGGTGGCCTCCCGGTCGACGAGCAGCCCGAGGCGATCCTCGAACGGCAGCTCGGCATAGGCCGGACTCTCGCGCTGCTCGGCGAGGCCATGAGCCATGCCGGCGAGGTTGAGCGCGAAGAGCTTGTCGAGAGTGGGGCTGGTGAGCACGTGATCTCCTCCGTGATGGATGCGGTGACGGTCCATGCCGATCACTCGTAGTAGCCGGGGCCGCGGACGTTGGGGTGAACCCTGGTGGCCCGCACGGGTGCCGGATCCGGCAGGGGTGCCCGGTCGAGGCCGGCTTTCAGGATCGAGTCCACGCTGCGGTAGCTGAGGGCGCCGACCGCGAGGGCCCGGGCGCAGGCGGCTTCCAACCGTGCCTCCCCGTGGCGGCGCCCGAGCCGGAAGATCCCGAGGCACGAGCGGAAGCCCTGCTCGGGGTGGGGCCGGGACGCGAGGATCGCCGCCACGAGGGCGCCGGTGGCGGGCCCGGTCTGCTCGCCCCAGGCGACCAGGCGCCCGGGCGTCCACTCGAGGTGCCGGCGATGGGACTCCGGCATGTGGGCGTCGGTGGTCGTGTGGCGGCCCACCGCACCGCTGCGCAGGTGGCTCGCCACCCGCCGCCCGCGGACGAAGATCTCCACCGTGCGCGCTGATGCCCGGACGTCGGCCTGCTCGCCCACGAGGGTGTAGGGCACGCTGTAGTAATGGCGGTCGACGTCGACGTGGTAGTCGATCGAGACCTTGGCCTGCTTCCAGGTGGCGTACTCGTAGGGGGTCGCCGGCAGCGGCCGCAGGGCCGGTCGGTCGAGCTCCGCGAACAGGCTTGCCCGGGAGCCCGGGAGCTTCTTGAAGGGCCGGCTGTTCAGCCAGCTGACGCGCTCGGCGATCGCCCGGTTCGCCTCGGCGATGCTGAAGAACGTCCGGTTGCGCAGGGCGGCCGCGATCCAGCGTTCGGCCACGAGCACGCCGGATTCCACTTTCGCCTTGTCCCGTGGCTTCTTCGGCCGAGCCGGCAGGATCGCACACCCGAAGTGGGCGGCGAGTTCCGCATAGCTGGCGTTGAGGATCGGCTCGTAGCGGTGGGGCTTGATCACCCCGGCCTTCAGGTTGTCGGGGACCAGGATGGCCGGGCATCCCCCGAAGAACTCGAAGGCCCGGACGTGGGCCGCGGTCCAGTGGACCTCGGCCTGGCCCGGCAGTGCCTCGGCGTACGTGTAGTTGGACGCGCCGAGGACGGCCACGAAGAGCTGGGCCGCTGTGATCTCGCCGCTGAGGGGGTCGGTGATCGGGATGGTCTGGCCCGCGAAGTCGAGGAACAGCTTCTCGCCGGCCCGGTGGTCCTGCCGCAGGACGACGTCGAGCCGCCCGGCGAAGGCTCGGTAGTGCTGGGTGAACCAGGTGTACCCGAAGCCGTCGGGGCAGGCGGTTCGATACTCGGTCCACAGCAGGGCCAGCGTGACGCTCTTGCGGCGCAGCTCGCGATGGACGAGCGCCCAGTCCGGGACGGTCCGCTGCGTCGCCGCCGCCGGCGCCGCTCGCCCGTACAGGCGCTCCTCGAGGTCGCGGTCGTCGAGCTCGGGCGGCAGCGGCCAAGAGAGGCCGGCCTCGGCGGCCTTGATGACGTACCGGCGGACGGTGGAGCGGGGCAAGCCTGCCGCGATGCCGGCGAGGGTCGGGCTCAAGCCCTCGGCGAGGCACAGCCGCAGAGCTTCTCTGATCTTGCGCATGGCAGCACGGGGACGGGGCACCGGCATCTCTCCTGGGGCGGTGTGAACGCTTTCCAGGCCAGCGTGACGGGTCCGGGGCGCCTCACGTCGGCGCTGCCGACGACCTGGCCGAGGGGGTGGCCATTACCCGTGAAACGGGCTGTCCATTACCGGCGAAACGGACTGTCCATTTCGCGTGAAACCGGGTGGCCAAAACCCGTGAAATCCGCAGTCGAGCGCCTCGCGGTACTTCAGGAGCTGCGCGTACGCGGCGACC
>JAJYDP010000051.1 GCA_021777365.1 Chloroflexota bacterium
CACCAACATGGCCAACTACGCGCCGCTGTTCAACAAGCCCTCGCAGCTGATCCTGCTGGGCGGCATCGAGGTCGGGCAGAACACGCTGCTCCGCTTCTACGTCCTGCACATCATGGCCTTCCCCCTGATCGCGGCCGTCTTCATGGCGGTCCACTTCTGGCGGATCCGCAAGGACGGCGGGATTTCCGGGCCGCTATGACGGGCCATCCCTGTGTCGTCGCCTGCGGTCCTCGCTCACGCACCGCCAGAGTGCGCTCGCTCCGGTCCTCGGCTCCGTCTTGGTCTGTCCTCGTCCTCGCGGCCCGGAGGTGCATGGCATGACTGAGACCCGACTTCCGCAGCGGACGCCGACGCCGGCGGCGCCGCCGGAGCGGCGGACCACGGAGATCGACAAGCAGCGCGTGCCGATGGCGGCGAAGCCGTACCGGCTGCTCGCGCTGGTCAAGCAGGACGCCGTGGTGCGGGTCCAGAAGGAGCCGGACGATACCGTCCTGACGTGGCCGCACCTGCTCGCCATCGAGTTCTTCGCGGCCGCCATGATGAGCATCTTCCTGCTGCTCATGGGCGTGTTCGTCAACGCGCCGCTGGAGGACCTGGCGAACGGCAACGTGACCCCGGAGGTCGCCAAGGCGCCCTGGTACTTCGTCGGCCTGCAGGAATTGCTGACCGCCTTCCACCCGACGGTGGCCGGCGTGCTGGTACCGGCCTTCGTGCTGGTCGGGGCGGCTCTCGTCCCCTTCATCGACCGGGGGTCCGATGGCACCGGCGGTTCGCACCGCCCGGCGGACCGGAAGGTCGGGATCATGCTGTTCACCTACATCGCGATCTTCGGGCTCTTCCTGACATTCGTCGGGGCGTTCTTCCGGGGCCCCGGTTACGCCTTCGAGCTGCCCTGGATCAGCGGGCTCCACTTCGCGCTGTGATCGAGTACGCGCCGTGACTTCCGCCACGCGTCTCCTGAGAGGACGGCCGCCTCATGGGTAACTGGAAGCTCGCCGTCTCGGAGCAACCCCGGGCGCTGACGTCCGAGGTGCTCAGGTCGATGCGGTCCGGACGCTCGGCCGGGCTGTCACGACGGCAGCTGCTGCGGCGATCGCTGGGTGCCGGCGTGGGCCTGTGGCTGGCCGAGGTCCTGGGCGGGACCCTCGGGTTCCTGTGGCCGAACCTGGCCGGCGGGTTCGGGGGCAAGGTGCAGATCGGCGACAGCAAGGTCGTCGCCGCGTCGCCGGCCACCAGCGGCACCAAGTTCAGCGACGGCGCCCCCGCCTACTTCCAGCTGGCGCAGTCGTTCATCGTGATGCTCGACCCGACCCGCGGGTTCATCCCCGGTGACAACCCCCAGGGGGACGGCGCGACCACCAACGTGCGGACCCTCTGGCAGCGTTGCACGCACCTCGGCTGCAAGCCGAACTTCTGTGCCAGCAACTTCTGGTTCGAGTGTCCCTGCCACGGGTCTCGCTACGACCGGCTGGGAATCAAGGTGCTGCAGCTCGGCCCGGCTCCCCGCAGCCTGGACCGGTTCGCCTCGACGATCGACTCCTCGGGGGTCCTGACGATCGACACGGGGAAGATCACGCTCGGACCGCTGCCGGTCTCCCTGGGCCAGCCCGGCCTCATCCCGGCCAAGGGTCCGGGCTGCCTGTGAGCGGTCCCACGGGCGGCCGGACAGGCCGTGAGCTGGAGCCGCGGGCGGCCAGCGAACCTGGTCTCGAGCGGTTCGCCGCACCGGACACCGCGCACACCGTCGGCCTCAGCGAGGAGCGCGCGGCGCAGATCGTCCGCCAGACCGGGAACGCCCGGGCGATCGCGTTCCTGGCCATGCTGGTCATGGTGCTGTTCATCCCGATCTACTGGTTCTACGACCTGGGCGTCCCGGCCGTGGCCGACACGAGCCGCATGGCCAGGGAGGTCCAGGCCCAGCAGGTCACCGCGATCGCGGCAGGTGAGCAGCTGTTCCTCTCGAACTGCGCGCGGTGCCACGGGGCGCAGGGGCAGGGCGGCATCGGGCCACCGCTCAACGATCAGGGCAAGCTCTACAACGCCGTCACTCCCGCCGGTGCGCCGGGGGTCGGCCACCTCAACCCCACCTACATCCGCAACGTGCTGACTGTCGGCGGCCGCTATGTCTGCGGCGACCCGAACAGCCTCATGCCGATCTGGGCGGACGTGAACGGGGGGCCGCTCAACTACGTGCAGATCAACGACCTGATCGCGTTCATCACCGCCAGCAAGGACGTGAGCTGGGTCTACCAGCCGGTCGCGTCCCCGGGGCAGACGCCGGGCCCGTCAGCGATCCACCAGGGCTGGCGGGATCCCAGCTACACGCCACCACCGGGCGCCACGCCGGTGCCCGCCTGCTGGCGCAACCCGAGCGGTGTCATCGGCGGCGCGGCGCCGGCAGCCGGCGGAGCCGGGGCGAGCGGCGCCCCCGCGGCATCCGCGCCGGCCATCGCGAACCCGGGAACCGCGCAGAACCCGCGCGTGATCAAGCTGGACGAGACCGCCCAGCTGCAGATCACGGACGCAAGCGGGCAGCCTGCCTCGACGATCTACGTCAAGAAGGGCGAGACGGTGCGCTTCGAGATCACCAACACGGCCGGCTTCACCCACAACTTCTATGTCGGCCTGGTCTCCGACCTGCAGGCCAGCAGCACCGCGAACCTGAAGGGCGTCCCGGACTTCTCGTCGGGGACCGAGACCCTCGACTACACGTTCAACCAGGATGGGCAGTTCGGCTTCGGATGCCTGGTGCCGGGTCACTACACGACCATGCACGGCACCATCCAGATCGAGCCGTAGGCCCAAGGGCAGAGGAGCGGGAGGGAACGTGGCGGAACGGGCGTTGCCGCCGGGCGGCGGCCGCAGGCGAGCGTTCTTCGGCGCCTTCGACGCCGACGGATGGACCTGGGCCGGGATCAAGGCGTTCGGCTGGTTCCTGCTGCTGGTCCTGCTGCTGGGCTACTTTCCCGACCGCGCGTACTACTTCACGGTGTTCCCGACGATCAACCTCGGCGCGAACGTGGCGAGCCCGATCAACCTCTGCCCGCCCGCCAACGCCGACCTGCCCTGCCCCGCGCCCGCGGGATCGGTGATCCCCTGGCAGGGCAATCCGGCCCAGCTGTCGCTTCCGGGGGGACGGGCCGACGCCGTGCCGATCACGGCCGGCACGAACGTCTATCTCGCCGGCGGCCGGGGGTCGGGCGGGGCGAGCGCCTCGGTCTTCGAGACCAGCGTGAGCGCGGACGGCAACCTCTCCCCGTGGAAGTCGGCGACACCTCTGCCGGCGCCGCGGGTGAGCGCCGCGATTGTCTCGCTCTCCGGGACGACCCTGGTGATCGGCGGCGCAGACGAGTCGGGCGCCGCGACCGACACCGTGTACGAGGCCACCATCGACAACGGGAACCTGGCGGGGTGGAAGACGCTGGCCGACCTGAAGCTGCCGAAGCCCCTCGCCGGCGCGGTGGCGATCGCCGGCTCGACCAGCGTCTGGCTGCTGGGCGGCCAGAACGCGGACGGCTCCTACAGCCGCACCGTGTATCGCTCGATCCCGGACGCCACCACGGGTGCGCCGGGACCCTGGCAGGAGCAGCCGGCCCTGGTGCTGCCACAGCCGCGAGCGCTCGCGTTCGGCGCGCAGGTGGGCAACTTCCTGTACGTGGTGGGTGGCCAGGACGCGCACGGCGCGCAGCCGACGGTGTTCCGGCTGGCGCTCGACTCGAAGGGTGAGCCGGCGGTCGATCCCTCGACGCACGGGGTGCTGGGCTGGAGCGTGAGCCTGCCCGGCCAGGCGCTCCCGGCGCCCCGGACCGACCCGGCGGGTTTCGCGGTCAACGGCGCCCTGTACGTGGTGGGCGGCCGGGACGCGGCGGGGAAGCCCACCGACTCGTTCTACTGGGCCACCCCCGACGGCCTGGGGAACCTTCCCGGAGGGTGGCAGCAGCTCGCGCAGGACAACCTGGCCGCCGGCGGCCAGCCGGAGCCGCGCGCGGGCAGCGCCGCGGTCGTGACCAGCGGCCACGCCTTCCTGATCGGCGGGGAGGGCGCGAGTGGACCATCGCTGGCGACGTTCCGGAGCGATATTGCGCCGCGGCCGCCGTTCTTCGCCCTTGGGCTCATCGGCGCGACGATCCCGGCCCTGTCGATCACCGGCGACATCGGCCAGCAGCTGGGATACGTGGCGGCCGGCGTCGTGGGCGGGGCGGACTTCGTCCTGCTGATCCTGGTCGCGCTGGCCTACTCGCACCGGCGCGCGACCCGGCGCCTGTTCTCCCGGCTGACGCGTGGGCGGGTTCGTCCGCCGAGCGAGGACGATTACACGGCCTGATCAGCTGGCTGCGGCCGAGGCGGACGGCGCCGTCGTGCAGCGATCAGCTGGCTGCGGCCGAGGCGGACGGCGCCGTCGAGGGACCGACCGGCTTCCCCTGGAGCGCGGCGTCGATCGCGTTCGTGATCGTCTGGAGGCCCCACGATCCCAGGGCCGTCCCGTTCACGAGGATGGTCGGGGTCCCCTTGATCCCCCCGGCTATGGCCGCCGCGGTATCTGCCTGGACGGCCTTCACCCCGGCCGGATCGGCCAGGCACGTGTCGAACGCGCCGAGCCCGAGCCCGAGCCTGGTCGCGATCGCGTCGAACATCGCCCGGTTGAACGTGCCGCCGTTTTCCACCGGCCCCTGGTTCGCGAACAGGTACTCCTGGTAGGCCCAGAACTTGCCCTGGTCCCCGGCGCAGCGGGCCGCCGCGGCCGCCTGGATCGACTCGTCGCCGGCCGGGTTCGAGCCCGGTCCCAGGAACGCCAGGTCATGGAGGACCATCCTCGCCTGGCCGGTCCGCACGTACTGGTTCACCAGCCGCGGCTCGACCTCCTGCGCGTAGGCCCTGCAATTCGGGCACTGGAAGTCCACGTAGACGTCGAGCGTCACCCTGGCGTTGGCCTGCCCGAGGGTCTTCCCGCTTGCCAGCGCCGCGGGAGCCGGCTCCGCCGGGGCCACGATCGTGACCGCCGTCGGCGGCTGGCTGCGCAGCACGTTCGCGGCGAGCAGCACGACGCCGATCAGCACTGCCGCGGCCGTGATCACTGCGATCGGGGAGCGGGTGATGGCCGGCAGGCCAGTTCTCCGCGCGGCTGCGCGGCGGGCGCCCCTGGCGCCGATCCCGTGGGCCGGCGTTCCCCCCGGCCGCCGGCGCTCGCGCTCCGCGGCGCGCCGCTCTCGCCGGGTCACGGCGTTCGTGGGTGGTCGCTGTGATCTCAGTGCGGGTACCTCCTTTCGCCTCCGCTCGCAGGGTCCGGTGACGCAGCGGCCTCGTCAAGAACTGGATGGCCCGGTCGGTGGCGACAGGTGGCGGGGATCGCCCGCCGGGCCTACGGACGCAGGCGGACCATCCAGCAGGGTGGGCGCGAGGGAAGGCGTTCGGCGGGCAGGAGCCCGCCGGTCCGCTCGTCCGAGGCGAGGACGTTCGCGGACGGGGCCCCCTCGACGAGGATCCAGGCGCCGGGCTCGAGCGCGGTCACCAGCTGGCGCAGCTGCTCGACCATGAGCGGCTCGGTGGCCGCTCCGACCGCGCCCGCGTCGTCCGCCGGGGCCACCGCGATCCGGTAGCGACCGGCCGGGAGGCGGCCGAGCTCGTGCGGTTCGACGACGTCCCAGGCGAACGGCCCGGGAAGCGGGAATCCGGGGGCCCTCCGCGCCAGCCAGAGCGCGGGGCCGGGGAGGGCTCGATCGACGACCTGGGCGAGCCACGCGCGGCCGCGCTCGAGATCGTCGCGGCGATCCCGCAGGAGGCGCGTGTTCCGCCGATCCGCCTCAGCCCGCAGGAGCGCGACGCGTTCCGGGGAGCCGTCCGCACCCGCGCCAAGCACGACGCTCCCGGCGTCGAGGAGCCTGCCGGCCCGAGGATCGACCACCGGTGCGGAGGTGGTCGGCGCCTCCGCGCCGGGCGGCTCATCCCCGCCGCCCCGCGCCTCCGCGTCCCGGCCCGTGTCCGCGCCTGCGACGGGCAGGGAGCCCCCCAGGGCGATCGTGGTGCGATCCCGAAGGACCGCGAGCGCCCTGCACGTCGCGCCGAGCGTGGGGGCCGTGACCAGCAGCACGGCGGGCCCCAGCGGTCCGATCACGGCCGCCCACGCCTGCAGCGATTCGCCGGACGGCAGCGCGAGGCCGGACCCGTCGACCGCGACCCCGCTCCAGGTCTCGAGCCCCGTCGCGAGCGCCTCGCGGGTCGCCGCCTCGCTCTCGGCGATGGTCTCCATCGCCTCGATCCGCAGCAGCTGCGCGCCGGCGTCGGCGAGCATGCCCGCGTGGGCGCGGTGCTCGGCGGCCGATGCCGCGGCGTCCAGGGACAGATCGGACGTGCGAGACCCCTCCAGTGGCCCCACCAGTCCGGCCACCCGGACCGGCGGCGCCGGTTCGCCGCTCCGCGCGGGCCGCGCCGCGTCCTCGGCCTCCGCGGCGGCCTCGCGGGCGAGATCGAGCGCGGCCGCGATCCACTCCCGGCCACGGCGCGCGGCACCCATGCGGGACAGCGTTCGCCGGTGGAGGGAGCCGGTGACCGCGGTAAGGACGTCGGCCCCGGCGAGCGCGACCTCCAGGTGAAGGGCGCGCAGGGCGGCAGGCTCGCGGATCGGCATCGGGAGGGCGCCGACCGTCGGCTGCGGCGCGACGCCCCGTCGCGCAAGCTCGGGCCGCGGGTCGCCGTCCATGACCAGGATCACCCGGTCGGGAGCGCTCATGCGCGCCTGGCCCGGTTCAGGCCAGGTCGGCCAGGGCCCGGCGGCCCGGGAAGCCGGTCGACAGCTCGTGCCACCAGGCGATCTCGCCCTCCCCGAGCCGCCAGCAGAGCCAGACCTGTCGGCCCGATACCAGGGCCGGGAAGTCGACGAGCCCGGACTGGATGTCGCGCAGCGTGACGCCCCAGGCATCCATCTGCACGACGGCACGTTCCATGCTCCTGACGATCTCGCGCACGCGGGCCTCGTGGGCGCGGAGTCGCTCGTCCGACCCGGGCGCCCCGTCGGACGCCAGCACCTCGCGGATATCGCGCTGCGCCTCCGCAAGGGCGTCACGGTCGGCCTTCAGCTGCTCGAGCAACGGCCGCAGCTCGAGGAGCCGCTCGTTGGCCGCGTCGATGTCGTAGAAGCGTGCCATTGCGCGATTCTCGCACGACCGCCGCGGGTGCCCGCTCAACCCCTGCCGGGCATCTCCCGGACCCGTGTCCCCGCGGCGGCGACCGGATCCGGCCGCGGCGCCTGCCGCGGCGCCTGATAGACTCGTGCGTGAAGCGGAGTAGTCCTGTCGCCTGCCGGCGGCACGGGGAGATCGACATACCGGCCACGGCCCGGTCCCCCACCTCGACCCGAGACGGACGAGAGCTTCGACCAGACACCTGGTCGAGGGCTCGAGCGCTCCGCCCGACATCTCGACCGGGCAGCGGAGATGTCGAGCGGTGTGGCGCAGGATCGGTATCGCGGTTGGCGTGGCGCTCCCGGCGGTGGTCATCCGCCTGGCGGGCATCCATCCGTCGCCCGAACTCACCGTGGTCGTGTTCGGTGCGGCCGTGGTCACGTCCGCGGTCCTGCTGGCGTGGGCCGCGGAGGCCGCCCAGGTGGACATCTCGGGGAGCCTGGCCATCGCGATCCTCGCACTGATCGCGGTCCTGCCGGAATACGCCGTCGACCTCTACTTCGCCTACTCGGCCGGCACTCGCCCGGAGTACACGCAGTTCGCGGCCGCGAACATGACCGGGTCGAACCGGCTCCTCATCGGGATCGGGTGGCCGCTCGTCGCCTTCGTCGCCCTGTGGGCGATCCGCAGGCGACGGGGCGCGCGACCCTCGGACGGTCCCGGCGTCGCGCGGCGGCAGGCCGGCCGCCGCAGGCCGGTGATCGCGCTGCCGGCGCACCGGCGCGTCGAGCTCGGGTTCCTCGCACTCGCGTCGGCCTACGCGTTCGTGATTCCCATCACCCGCTCGATCGCGTGGTACGACGCGGCCATCCTGCTCGCGCTCTTCGCCCTGTACCTCTTCCGGGTGACCCGCGAGGGACGTGGCGAGCCCGAGCTGATGGGGATCGCCGCGCAGATCGGCGCCCTGCCGCGCCGCCGTCGCCGGACGCTCGTCGCCGGTATGTTCTTCGTCGCCGCGGCGATCGTCGTGTCAGCCGCGGAGCCGTTCGCGAACGGCCTGGTGGACACCGGGCGCAACCTGGGGATCGATCAGTTCCTGCTCGTACAGTGGCTCGCGCCGCTCGCGTCGGAGGCGCCGGAGCTGATCGTCGCGACGCTCTTCGCGTGGCGGCTCAAGATCGACGACAGCCTCGGTACGCTCCTGTCCGCGAAGGTGAACCAGTGGACCCTCCTGGTCGGCAGCCTGTTCGTCGCCTACGCGCTGGGAGGCGGGCGGGGCGGTCTCCCGCTGGACGATCGCCAGACCGAGGAGTTCCTGCTCACGAGCGCGCAGGCGCTGCTGGGCTTCGCCGTGCTCGTGGATCTCTCGTTCGGGGCATGGGAGGCGGGCGCACTGCTGCTCCTCTTCGCGCTGCAGTTCCCGTTCCCGAGCACTGAGATCCGGCTCGTCTTCTCGGCCGCCTACATCGCGCTCGCGGCCCTGCTCCTGGTCCGCAAGCGTGGGTCGCTGCGCCCGATCCTCACCGCCATGGTCAACTGGGGCGCCCGCACATCCCCGTCCGCCGAACGGCCGCGCGGCGAGGTCAGGCCTCGACCCGCCGCCTCAGCGCCTCCTCGACGGCCGCCTGCAGGCGGAACCGGTCCGGGCGACCGGTCAGGGGCGTGACGCGGTGCGGCCCCTCCTCCTCGACCCAGTCGAGCTCGAGGCCCGGGGCGGTCAGCACGACCGGGACGTCGGGGTACAGCTCGCGGAGGTTGCGGATGAGCTGGCGCCCACCGTCGCTCTCGCCGGTGGACCACACGTCGTAGACGAGCACGTCGGCCCGTTCGGCGGCATCGCAGGGCTCGCCGCGGAGGACCGGGCAACGGCGCATTGACGGGCCCGCGCACCGCTCGACCTCGTACCCGGACAGGCGGAGGGCGTCCACCTCCTGGTCGGCCATGTCGATATCGTGGTGCACCACGAGGACGCGCGTCATCGCCGGATCCTCCTTCGTCCCCGCGCGGCTGCGAGGGCCGGCGCGGGACGCTTCGAGTCGCTCGATGGTGGCGCCATCCGGCACACGAGACACAGGGGCAAACGTCCCGATTCGCGCGGGACCCGGGTGGGGCGACTTGTCGGACGCCACCCAGATGTCAGCGGCGTGATCGAAGCCGCCGTTGCCGGCGTGTGCGGGGAGATCGCCGTACCCCTCGAGGCGAAGGCGCACGGATCAGCCGGCGCGGACCTGGTGCTGGGCCCACGCGTAGAGCGCGTCGTAGACGGGCAGTTCGAGTTCGAGCTGGCGCTGGTCGGCGAGGCCGAGGAGCGCGAAGCCGTCGGCGATCGCGAGGAGGCCCGGGGACTGCGGCGTGGCGTCGCGATCCTCGGACACATCGGCGCCGTGGACGACCTGAGCGAGGAGCGCGATCGCCGGATCGTCGATGTGGAACTCCTCGACTAACGTCTCGAACGAACACTTGCCGTCGCGGTGGGTGTATGTCGCGCCCGGCGCATCGAAGCTCGTCGCGCCCTCGCGCTCGGCGTACGCGAGCACCTCGTCCCGGGGCACGTAGACGATCTCGGCGTCAGGCTCGATGAACTTGCGGATCAGCCACGGACAGGCGATCCGGTCGGTCTTCGGATGTTCGCGGGTGACCCACTGCATGTCGGGTTCCTCCGTTCAGGCCGGTTCGCGGCCCAGCATCAGGGCGCGCTGCTTGAAGGCATAGAGACCGTCGAGCAGGGGCCCGGTGATGTCGAGCACCCCTTCGTCCTCGAGGGTCATCGACAGGCCCCTGATGAGCACGTCGAGGCCGGGTGCCTCGGGCGCGTCGTAGCGCTCATCGCCGAGGTCGGCCTCGTGGACGATCCGACCGATCTCGTCGAGCGCTGGATCGCGGAGCTGGTAGCGACGCAGGAACGTCTCGAAGCTACACCCGCCCTCGTGATGGGATAGTGCGGCGGCGCGCATGTCGAAGGCCGTGGCGTCGGCCGGGACTTCGTCCGGGTCGTCGACGAAGACGAACTCCGCCGCGGGGTCGATGAAGCGGCGGATGAGCCAGGCACAGCTCGCCCGGTCGACGTGGCAGCCACGCCTCGTCGCCCACTTCATGAGGCCGCCTCAAGCGTGTCGCCGAGCGCCTCCACCGCGGCGTGCGCCCGCTCGGCGATCGCGCCCGGGAAGTGGTCGCGCGAGCTGATCCTCCGCAGCTCACGCCGGAGCCGGGCCGTTGCCCTGCGGCGCACTGTGTGGGGCTCGTCCATCCGATCCGACGCCTCGTGGATGACGCGCGCGTAGTTGGCCGCGATCATGGCGGCCATCTGCGCGGCGAGCGCTCGCTCCTGGGCCCGCGAGCCCGGTTCCGCCAGCCAGACGGTCGCCTCGCCGCCGTTCTCGACGACCTCCTCCGCGAGCCAGTCGAACCGCTCGCGCGTGCGGGCGTCGAGCGGCAGGGCGACCACGCCATCGGCGATCTGGGCAACACCGAGCCGGCGCAGCTCCCGCCACAAGCTGATCCGCGGCGTCGACGGCTCGCGCGGGAGCCGGTACGCCATGAGTACCCAGCGGGATGGTCGGTCCATCGCTCGCACTCTACCATCGGATGCAACCCCGGTTACACTACTTGCGACGTGCAGTCGCTCGGGCCCGACGGCCGGCTCCTCTTCACGACCCGCGCCGTGCGGATGTTCGGCTTCGGGCTCATGTCGGTCGTGCTGGTCCTCTACCTGGCCGCCCTCGGGCTGCCGGACGTCGCGATCGGGCTGCTGCTCACGCTTACGCTCGCCGGCGACGCGGTCGTCTCGCTCTGGCTCACCACGCACGCCGACCGGGTGGGGCGGCGGCGCGTGCTCCTCGTCGGGGCGCTGCTGATGTGCCTGGCCGGCCTCGGCTTCGCCGGCACGGGCACCTTCGCGATCCTCGCGATCGCGGCCACGATCGGGGTCATCAGCCCGAGCGGCAACGAGGTCGGGCCCTTCCTCGCGGTCGAGCAGGCGTCGCTTGCTCAGACGGTCGCCGATGCCGTGCGCACCCGGGTGTTCGGCTGGTTCAACCTCGTCGGATCGTTCGCGACCGCGGTCGGCGCGCTCGCCGGCGGCCTGCTCGCCGGCGCCCTCGTCGCGTCGGGTCGCTCGCCCCTGGAGGCGTATCGGGCGGTCATCGTCGGCTATGCCCTGGTCGGAGTCGTGCTGGCCGCCCTGTTCTCCCGGGTCTCGCCCGCGGTCGAGGTGCCCCACGCCCCGGACGCATCGATCACCCGCCGGCTCGGGCTGCATCGCTCGCAGCGCACAGTCGCCCGCCTGTCGGCGCTCTTCACGCTCGACGCATTCGGCGGCGGGTTCGTGGTGCAGAGCCTGATCGCCTACTGGTTCCACGTGCGGTTTGCCGCCGATCCAGCACTCATCGGCGCCGTCCTGTTCGCGGCCAACCTGTTCGCCGGGTTCTCGGCCCTCGCCGCGGCGCACATCGCGGAGCGCATCGGGCTCATCCGGACGATGGTGTTCACGCACCTGCCCTCGAACGTCCTGCTGATCGCGGTGCCGCTGATGCCGACGCTCCCGCTGGCCGTGCTGGTGCTCCTCGCCCGCTTCTCGATCAGCCAGATGGACGTGCCAACCCGCCAGTCCTACACCATGGCGGTCGTCGAGCCCGGCGAGCGATCTGCGGCCGCTGGCATCACCGGGATCGCCCGCAGCGTCGGCGCGGCGGTGTCGCCACTCGCGGCCGCACCCCTCATCGGCAGCGTGGCCCTGGCTGGCATTCCGTTCGTGCTCTCCGGCGGGCTCAAGATCGCCTACGACGTGCTGCTGTACCGGGGCTTCCGGGGGCTCCGGACCCCTGAGGAGGCGAAGCGCGCGGAGGTGGCGCCCGGTACCGCGGCCGGTCCGGACGCCCCTGGCTGAGGGCGTCGCCGGCCTCGCGGCGGTGGCCGGGCGGGACGAGCAGCCGAAGGGACACCCGTACGGGGTGCGGCACAGCTGTGGTCTCCTGGTCTCCACATGTGGTCTCCCGGGCCCTTGACCCGCTCGCCCCCTCACGCCCAGCATGGAGCGTGGCAGGCTGCTCGGGGTCGCCAGCAGCGGACACCGACGGCTCCGTCGAGGAGTACATGAGCGCGGACCCGCACGACGATGAGCTCGATCGGCGGCCGAAAGGCCGCGCGACGGATGAGGCCCACCGGCACGCCGGTGGGCACGGGCACGCGCGCCACCACGACCACCGTGATGACCCGCTGGCTCGCCTCCTGCGAGGCCTGATCGGTCACAGCCACGACCCGGGCGACTCGATCGACGATGCGCTGACGAACGACGCGCGAGGCATCCGCGCCCTCAAGCTTTCGCTCCTCCTGCTCGGGATCACTGCGGTCGCGCAGCTCGCGGTCGTGCTCATCTCGGGCTCGGTCGCGGTCCTCGCCGACACGATCCACAACTTCTCCGACGCGCTCACCGCCGTCCCACTCTGGATCGCGTTTGTGCTCGGCGCTCGCACCGCGACCCGCCGTTACACCTTCGGCTACCGACGGGCCGAGGACCTGGCCGGGCTGTTCGTCCTCCTCATGATCGCGGGCTCGGCGCTGCTCGCGGCCTTCGAGTCGGTCAACCGGCTCATCCACCCGCAGCCGATCACGAACATCCCGATCGTCCTGGCGGCTGGGCTCATCGGGTTCGCGGGTAACGAGGCCGTCGCCCTCTACCGGATCCGCGTTGGCCGCTCAATCGGATCGGCCGCGCTCGTAGCCGACGGCTACCACGCGCGGACCGACGGGCTGACCTCGCTCGCCGTGGTCGCGGGCGCGCTCGGCGTCGCGGCCGGCTACCCGCTCGCCGACCCGCTCGTCGGGCTGCTCATCACCGCAGTCATTCTCGTCGTGCTCAAGCAGGCCACGGGTCAGATGCTGGGGCGGCTGATGGACGCGATCGAGCCCGAGCTCCTCGAGCAGGTCGAGACGATTGCCGCGTCGGTGCCCGAGGTCCAATCGGTCGATCGCCTGCGCCTGCGCTGGCTGGGCCACGCGCTCGAAGCCTCGATGGCGATCACCGTCGATTGCGACATGACCGTCGCCGAGGGACATCGCGTGTCGGAGGAGGTCCGGCACCGTCTCCTGCACGAGGTGCTCCGGCTCGACACCGCGGTCATCCACGTGAACCCGTGCGATCACTCCGGGGAAGACGCGCACGCGTTGACGCGACATCACGACCCGCTGGCGGGGGGCGCGGCGCATCCCTGAGCGGCGGCTCGCGCTCCTGGTCTGCCCCTGGTGAATCCCTGGCATCTCGTGCCCGTCGCTTCGTGACATGTTGGCGGCGTCCGATCCGCCCCGCGATCAGGGCTCGACGTCCACCTCGAGATCGCCCCGCACCTCGAGCACCCGGGCCTGCAGCGGGGAGGCCGGCGAGGGCCGCTCGAACCGAAGGTCGACCTGCGCCCCGGCCACCGTCAGCCCCCGGAGCTCGACCTCGTGGACGAAGCCCGGCATGACCGGGCGGACCACCCGGAGCCGGCGCTCGAACCCGTCCGGCTCGAGCCCCAGGAGCCGCTCGACCAGGTACGGGACACTGGCGGCCGACCATGCCTGGGGGTGGCAGGCGACCGGATACGACACCGGCGCGGCGTGGTCGGCGCGCTCGAAGCCCGCGAAGAGCTCCGGCAGCCGGTCGTGCGGGAACGCGTTCGCGGCATCCACCAGGGAGGAGAGGATGCGGGTGGCCTCGCGGTCCAGGCCATACCGCCGGAACCCCGCGCCGATCAGGGCGTTGTCGTGGGGCCACACCGTGCCGAGGTGGTACCCGATGGGGTTGTAGCGGCGCTCCTTCGACGAGAGCGTGCGGAT
>JAJYDP010000833.1 GCA_021777365.1 Chloroflexota bacterium
GCAATGGAACGGGGGAAGCCACGCGCCAGCGTGACTCGCCGAGGATCCTCGTTGTCGTCCCTGACGAGCGAGACGCTGGCGGCCAACGGGGAAGCGCCACCTCCGCGCTGCCGCGGATTCGGAACAACCGCGCGATTCGGAACGAAGCGCGAGGTTCAGAACAGGGCGCGAGATTCAGCGCAGCCGCGGATGGATGCCCGGATCGCTCGGCGAGCCCATTCTGAGCACGAATCGAAATTTGGTACCGCATATCGGATTCGCAGGTGACATCGGAGACGGCAGATTACCACTCGATTCGTGCTCAGATGCCATCCTGGAGTTACCACACATTGAGCCGGTTTCAACCGAATGGTTGCCCGGATGGTTGCCCGAACCCACCGACCAGCCACGCACGTTCTCCGCTTGCGAACCCTCGATGAAGCTGGTGGTGGCGAGTCACCCTGCGTCGCCGCCTCCACCTCAACCCAGCCAGCCGCTCAGGCGCACCGCGCCAGGCCGCTCCGCCTGGCGCTGGCGATCTGGCGGTACGCCTGGCGCAGCGCGCGTCGGTAGCTCGACCAGGTGAGCACCGACTCGCGTTGGAAGCCAGCCGATCCGGTGTTCCGTTCGACGTACCAGGCGTGCACGATCCTGCCGATGGGACCCCTGGCCCCGCCCGCGGTGAGCGCGAGGTAGCGCTCGAAGTCCGGGCGGTTGGTGGCGACGCCGGCCGCCAGGCTGACCGCACGGAGGAAATCGGGGGCATAGTCGGTCCCGTCGCCGAGGGCGAGCTGCAGCTCCGGGTCGAGCGCCCCGTACGGGCCGAGCGCCGCGCGAGCGTCGCTGACGGTGCCGGGTTCGCTGCCCTCGAACTCCGCGACGGCGCAGGCGAGGTCGAGCGTGTCGCGCACCCCGCGCCAGTCCTGCCCGGCGGCGATGGTGCGGTTGAGCCCGTCTGCCGCGACCAGGGCGGCCGCGAAGAGCCGCTTCACCCGGGAGCGGGAGGGGGTCGTGCCCCTGGCCCCGTCCAGGACCGTGAGCGCCCGGCCGCTCACGTCGACGAGGGTGTGCCCGTGCTCGGCCAGCTCCTGGCTGAGGTACCGGCGCTCGGCGCTTGTTGAATTCGTAGAAGAAGGGATGGCAGAGGAACGTGTGGGGCTCGGCCAGCTTCTCCGCCAGCGAGTCGAGCGACCAGCCGAGATGCACGGTCTCCCCGTCCTTGGTCCAGTGCACCCGGTCGTCGGGTGCCCACTCGATCGCGATCAGCGCCATCGGACTGCTCCTTCCCGCCGTCCTTGTCGTGTCTCGGTCGGGGGTCATCTGCCACCCATCGTGGAGGAGCGGTGCCGGGAGCGTATGCGTGGTTCTCCGGGCATCAATGGGCTGTGTAGGCCAGCTGGGTCGGCGTGTGGGGATGACGCCCGTGCGATCAAACCCAGGGACAAGGGCAACCGTGATCTTCGACTCGGCGTCGGCGATCGTGCCCGGACTAGCGCCGTCCTGCGCCGAGAGCGAGCACGGCCTCGGTCGTGACCGTCGGCTGACCGGGCACCGGGCACCTGCCACGCTAGCCCGGCCGACGTAGCGCACAGGTCCGAGCCGGGTGTCAGAGGCGGAGCGCCCGTCAGGTGAACGCCGGGCTCGGCGCGGAGAGCGCAGGCGATGTGGCGCCCGACGCATCGTCGCGGCAGCAGGTCTTCCTAATCGGGGCTCGGGGCTCCCTCGGCGGGCTGGGCCCGCGCAGTTGCGCGCCGAGTCGCTGCGGGTGCATCGTAGTCCGGTGACCACCCACGACGTTGAGCTTCTCTGGTTCAGCGACTGCCCGAACCACGACAAGGCGCGCCGCCTCCTCCAGGAGGTCGTCGCGGACCCCGCGCCGGGGACGCCCATCCGCGACATCGACGCGACCGATCCGGCCGTCGCCGAGGCTCACCGCTTCCCGGGATCGCCGACGATCCGGATCGACGGACAGGATGTCGACCCGTCGTTCCGCGACCCCGGCGACTACACGCCTCGCTGCCGCATCTACTGGACGGCCGCGGGACCGCGGGGCGTGCCCGAGCGGGCCTGGATCGAGGCGGCGCTCCGGGGCTGACCGCCTCGACCCAGGGCGTGTGCGGGAGTGCCGTCAGCGCCGCCAGACCTCGCCCGTGGCAAGCGCCCGCAGGGTCCCGACCGACACCACCACCCAGAAGCCGAGCAGCAGCACGAACAGCGCCACCGCCGCGGACTCCAGCAGGCCCACGTGCCAGCTGCGCGCCAGCGCCAGCGTGCTGGCCGTGTACGCCCCCAGGGGGAACGTGAACGCCCACCAGCCCAGCCCGTACGGCAATTCGCCACGCCGCAGGTAGGCCGCCAGCAGCAGGATCGCCGAGGCCAGCCACCAGAGCCCGAATCCCCACAGCGCCGTCGCGGTGAGCGACGAGAGCACGCCGACCACCGGCGCCGCCGTGCCCCACAGCGGCGCCCCGGCCTGCGCGATCCGCAGCAGCGCGAGGCTGCCCACGCCGATCGGGCCCAGGCCGATCCACAGCGACGGCGCGAGCGGGGCGGCGGGCAGGGGGTGGAAGATCAGCCGGTCGTACAGCAGCGACGCGACCAGCACGAAGAGCACGAAGCCCATGCCCCAGAAGGCGTACGCGGCGAAGATCAGCAGCGCGGCATCCGACGGGGCCACGTGCGGCACCAGCGGCAGGAGCGCCAGCGGCACCACGATGTTGACGACCGGCGGGATGAACCAGGCCCCGTTGGAGACCTCCGGACCGACCGGATGCGTCACGAACAGCAGGTGGGCGAAGAGCACGCTGACGACGA
>JAJYDP010000834.1 GCA_021777365.1 Chloroflexota bacterium
CGAGGCCGAGTCCCGCGCCGACGGCGAGGACGAGCAGGACGACGACGAGGCCGAGGGCCCCGAGAAGGATGGGACGTCTGGACACACGCGGACGGTACAGGAAGCCGCCCCAGCCGTCCTGCGGTGACCGCCACTCGCGCCTCCACCGAACGCGCATCCTCGCCGCAGAGCTCGTGTGGGCCCTCCCCGGCGGGTGGTCGCGATCGCCGACCGCAGCTCCGTGACCCGGTCCCGGGTCTCCGCCGCGATCGTGCGCCGCAATGCCCGGATCGTCGAGATGCTGGCTGGGCCCACCCTCTGGACATCCCGCCGCTCGTCCGCCGATACTGGCCCTGCCGAACAGCCACGCTTGACGGGCGCGAGGGGTACCCGGCGCGGCGGCGGCAGGAGAGGCGTCCCCGTGCGCATGCGATCCCTGCTCGCCGGGTCGGCCCGGCGCACCGTCGGGCTGGCCCTCGTGGCGGCCCTGGCCTTCGGTGCCGGCAGCGCGGCCATCGCCCTGGGCGGGTCCCCGGGCGGGGGCACCTACTACGCCTGTCTCGGCGGCGGGATCCTGACGCACGTCACGCTCGTGACCTCGGCGCTCCAGCCCCGTCCGATCTGCCCGGCGGGAGCCCATCGCATCGCCTGGACGAAGACCGGTGTCGTCGGACCCCAGGGACCGGCCGGCGCCTCCGGGGCCCAGATCCTGTCGGGACAGGGCGCCCCGGCGACAGGCCTCGGGACGACCGGCGACCTGTACCTCGATGTGACGTACTACCGTCTCTATGGTCCCAAGACCGCCAGCGGCTGGGGCCTCGGCGAGTCGCTCACCGGGGCCCCCGGGCCGCGGGGTCCCGGTGGACCGGCGGGACCGGCCGGCGCCACCGGAGCCCAGGGCGTGCCCGGGCCGACCGGCGCCCCCGGACCGACCGGCGTGCCAGGACCCGTCGGCCCTGCGGGACCTGTTGGTCCTGCCGGCCCGGCCGGACCGGCCACGCTCTCCGCGCTCCAGGGCTCGCCCTGCTCCGCCGATGGGAGCAGCGGTCAGGTGCAGGCAACGACGGGGTCCAACACCTCGTCGGCCACGGTCCCGATCACGTTCTCGTGCCTGAAGACACCGACCATCACGGAGACCAGCACGGTCGGCGCTCTCGGCCTGAACCTTCGCGACCAGACGCTCCTGGTCAACTATCAGTGCAACAACGCGACGACCTGCGTCCACGCCTTCACGTACGGTCACATCGCCGAGGCGCAGGCAACCAGCAACGCGTGGTTCACGATGTCGTGCCCGGGAGCCGACACGATCCTTCCGGTCAGCTTCGACGGGCAGGAGTATTACGGCGAATGCGACTACGACTCGATCACCGCCGACCATGCGGTATCGATCAACCCTGTGCCCTGACCGTTGCCGGCTGACCGAGCGACACCGAAGGGCAGGTTGTCGTTGCCGCACCGGTGACAGTCCCGCCCCCTCGCGCGCATCGACGTGACTCCAGCCTCAGCCTGCGCTCACGTTCGCTCATCCGTCGACGCCGATCGGCCTGCAGACCGCGTCTTGCGGTCAGGGTGACGGTCTTCCGGACCGATCCGGTCGCGAGGCAGTGACATCCGCCTCGTGGCAGCCACCCGACGTCAGCTCCGTCCACAGAGGACGGCTGCGAACACCGCTGTGCTCAGCTGCTTGCGCAACTACGCAAGTTTGGGATAGCATCCGCACGGCACGGCCCATGGGGGCCGGCAGCGCCGGAGGCACCGCGTGTCGCACCGAACCCGTGCAGCGAGAACCCAGGACGGACAGGCCACCCGCGCCCGGTCCGCAGATCGCGCCGAGGCGCGCGGGCCCGGCGGGTCGGCGCACAAGGACACCGGCAGCCGGCGCAGCGGGCGCGCCCCCACCCGCGGGTCGCGGCTGGGGCGCTGGGCATTCCCCGCCATCATGACCCTGGCCGGCATCGCCGCCGTGGCGATCGTCGTGGTCGGCGTGGGCGCGGCCACGGCAACGCCCGTGCACGCCGTGCGCCCCATCCTGGGGTCGTCGACCGCGCCCGTGACGATCGTGGAGTACGCCGACTACCAGTGCCCGTTCTGCGCCACGTGGGCGAAGACGGTCGAGCCGCAGATCGTGACCAACTACGTGAACACCGGCAAGGTGCGCATCGAGTGGCACGACATGGCCTGGATGGGCAACGAGTCGAAGGCGGCGGCCAACGCCGCGCGCTGCGCCGGCGACCAGGGCAAGTACTGGGCCTACCACGACCTGCTGTACGAGTCGCAGGGAGCACAGAACAGCGGCGCGTTCTCGACGGCCCACCTGAAGGCGTTCGGCGCCAGGCTGGGGCTCGACACGAAGACGTTCGACGCGTGCGTCGACGCGGACACGTACGGGGCGGCGGTGCAGGCCGACTACGCGGGGGCGACCCAGCTGGGCATCACCGGCACGCCCGCCTTTTTCGTGAACGGGCAGCGCATCGAGGGCGCGCAGCCGTACTCGACCTTCGCGGCGGCGATCAACGCCGCGCTCGGCCAGTGACGGCGGCGCCCGGCCGACGGTGTCGCTGCCGTCCGCCGACGGCGCCCTGACCAATGGCCCCGGCACGCGACGGATGAGGTCGGCGGCCGGGCGGTGATCCCGGTGCCGACGGCCCCGGCACCCGGACGATGAGCTGACGGCCGGCGGGTGGCCGTGCCGCCCGACGGACCCAGACTGCCATCCCGTTGTCGCGTCGAGCGCCACTCCGTGAGGCCCGGGCGACCGATCCTCGCGGATGGTGGGGCTCCCGCGCGCCGTTCGTGCGCGCCCACCATGACG
>JAJYDP010000835.1 GCA_021777365.1 Chloroflexota bacterium
GTCATCCGTGCCGCGATGATGGCGGCGGCCGTCGTCGGCAGCCGCGAGCTGGGGCGTCCCGGGACGGCGGCATCGGCGCTCGGACTCGCGGTGATCGCCCTGCTCGTCACCGATCCCGCGGTGATCGGAGATGCCGGGTTCCAGCTCTCGGTGGCGGCCACGGCGGGCCTGCTCGCCTGGGGGACCCCGCTCTCCGAGTGGCTGCAAAGGCGGATCGGCGCGCCGGGATCCCGGGTCCGCGCGCCCGTCTGGCTGGTCGACTCGCTGGGGGTCTCACTCGCCGCCCAGGCCGCCACCCTCCCGCTCGTGCTGCTCGACTTCGGGCGCGTCTCCCTCGTGTCCCCGGCCGCCAACCTCGTCGCCGCACCCCTCGTGATCCCGGTCATGGCCGTCTCGGCGGCTGCGCTGGTGGCCGGGTGGTTCGTCACCCTCGGTGCCCCTGCAGCCATCGGGGCCGTCATCGGCTCGGCAGGCGCCGTGGTGCTCGGACTGCTCGTCGCGGTCGGCCGCGTGGCGGCGTCCGTCCCCGGGGCCAGCGTCACGCTCGTTCCGCCCGCCAGCCAGCTGCTCGCCGCTGCGGCCGCGGCCGTCGTGGCGCTCATCGCAGTACCGGGGTTCCGGCGGCGCGCACTGGCGCTCCGGGCGGCGCTGCTTCCCGCGACGGGGCCCGCACCCCGCCGGCACGCACATCCCGCCATCCAACCCGGGTCGGGACGAGCAGGCCGGCCGCAGGAGCGCGTCGCGCCGGGCCGGCCGGCCGGCACCGGCGCCAGGAACCGGATCGGCCAGACAGACCCTGGCGCCCGCCCGGTGCGGACACTGGCGCTGCTCGCGGGGAGCGCGTTGGTCGCGCTCACGCTGGTCGCCGCCTCCCGCCCCGACGGGTGGCTCCACCTCTCGATCCTCGACGTCGGGCAGGGGGATGCCATCCTGCTGCAGGGTGCCTCCGGCGGCCGGATCCTCGTCGACACCGGGCCCGACCCGGAACGGCTCCTCCCGCAGCTCGACGCGCGGGTCCCCCCGTGGGACCGCCGGCTTGACCTCCTGGTGCTGACCCATCCCCACGAGGATCATGTCGGGGGTGCGGCGGTGCTGCTGCGGCGGTACCGGGTCGCGCGGGTTGCCGAGCCGGGGATGCGGGGGTCCGGACCCGGATGGGAGGCACTGATGGCCGAGCTCGCGCGGCAGGGGCGCACCACCGAACGCCTTGCGGCGGGCGCGCGACTCGGGCTGGACGGAGCGACGATCCGCGTGCTCTGGCCGCCGGCGGGGACCGTGCCGGAGGCGCCCGGCAAGACCGGGACGGCCGTGAACGACGTCTCGATCGTGCTCGACGTGCGCTACGGCGCGCGCCGCTTCCTCCTGACGGGAGACGCCGAGCAGGAGGTGGACGCGGCGCTCATCGCCAGCGGGTCGCTGGCCGCCGCCGATCGGCCGGTCGACGTCCTCAAGGTGGCCCACCATGGGAGCCGGACCGCGACGACCGGCGACTTCCTGGCCGCGGTCCGGCCCGGTATGGCCGTGGTGAGCGTGGGAGCGCAGAACGACTACGGCCACCCGGCCGCCGCCACGCTCGAGCGGCTGAGGTCCGCGGGCGCGCACGTCCTGCGCACGGACGAGGATGGGACGGTGTCGGTCGCCACGGACGGGGCGGACCTGAGGATCGAGTCGGCCGGCTCCGCGTGGACCGCCGCGTTGCGCGTCGGACAGCTCGCCGGGGCGCGCGCAGGGCGGCTCGCCGTGGTGCCCGTTGGGCAATCCGCCGGATGGCCCAACGGGCAACCGCCCGGATGCATAGAATCCCCCCGTGGTCCCCTCGCGCGCGGAAGCCGCCGACATCCTGCTCGATCTCGATCCGCCCGACTGGCTGCTGGCACACGTCGGCGCGGTCGCGGAGATCGCCGCGTTCCTGGCGGAGCGCTGTGCCGCACGGGGTGTTGCCGTCGACCGGGAGCTGGTGGAGGCCGCGGGCCTCCTGCACGATATCGACAAGCTGCTCCCAGAGGACGATCCCGTCCAGGAGCTCGGTCACGGCGCCGCGGGCGCACGCTGGCTGAGCCAGCGGGGCTACCCCGAGCTGGCGCGTGCCGTCGCGGCACATCCCATCACGCGCCTGCTGGACGCGGATCGATACGGCCGCTGGAACGGCGTGGCCACGCGCGAGGAACGGATCGTCGCCTACGCGGACAAGCGCGCCGGCCAGCGCCTCGAGGCGATGAGCGCCCGCTTCGTGGGCTGGGCAGTCCGCTATCCCGAGCACCGCGAGAGCCTGGCCCGAGCCCGGGCCCGAGCCGAACGGCTCGAGCGTGAGGTCTGCGAGACAGCCGGCGTCAGCCCGCTCGCCGTTCGCCGGCTCAGATGGGTGGGCCCCACCCTGGAAGCGGCGCGCCGGCGCCGCAGCGCAGAGCGCGCGACGGCGGCCACGGGCGCCTGAGCGACACGCCCGGCGCGATCCGGCGACGACCGTGACGGCTCCCCTCGCCTACTTCTGGGGCGACGACGTGCTCGCACTGCGCCGGGCCACCGAGCGATTCTCGCGCGACCTGGCCGAGGGTGGTGAACCCCTCGAGTCGTGGCGCGCCGATCCGCTGGACGCGACCGTGTTCGAGACGCTCGCCATGCGGCTGGGGACGGCGCCCCTCTTCAGCGGCGGCGTGTGCGCCATCGTCCCGGAGCCCCTGGGAATGCTCCGCTCGAAGGCCGGCCAGGATCGCATGCTCGCGCTGATCGATGGCGTGGCCCCGGGCAACGCGATTGCCTTCACCGAGCTCGTCTCCAGCGGCGCCCGCG
>JAJYDP010000836.1 GCA_021777365.1 Chloroflexota bacterium
GTGGTGTATGGGCTCGTGGTCGGCCTCGGGATCGATGCCCTCCCGTACGTCCTGGCGTGTACGTTCATCGCCGACGCGGCGTCGCTGATCCTGCCGGTCAGCAATCCGGTGAACCTGCTGGTGCTCGACGGGCTCGGAATCCCGCTGGTGCGCTACCTGGCCTCGATCGAGCCGGCCGCCCTGGCGTCGGCGGGGTTGACCGCCCTGGCCCTGGTGTGGCTGTTCCGGCAGAAGGTGCCGCGCCGCCTGCCCGCGGGCGCGCCCCGGTTGGAGGGCGCTCGCGTGCCCCGGGTGTGGGTCGGACTTGCCGCGATCGCGGCGGCCTTCGTCGTGGGGGGCCTGGTCGGCGCCCCGCTCGGCATCGTCGCATGCGCCGGGTTTGCCCTGCTCCTCGGGCTCGAGTGGACGGCTGCCGGGAGGCCTCATCGGCGGCCGTTCGAGGGCGTGAGCTGGCAGATCCTCGCCTACGTCGGTGGCATGGTCGTGCTCGTGACCGCGCTCGAGCGGCTGGGCGTCGTGGCCCGTGTGGTCGGGTCGGTGCTCGGGTGGGCGAGCGGCTCGCCAGCGCTCGCCGCGATCGCCTCGAGCCTGCTGGCGGCCGCCGGCTCGAACCTCGTGAACAATGTGCCGATGACTCTCGTGATGGTCAGTGGCATCCAGGGCGCGCACCTTGCGGGACCGGTCCGCGACGCGGCCGCGTACGGCACGATCATCGGCGCGGACCTCGGCCCGAACCTGACCACGGTGGGATCGCTGGCCACGGTGCTGTGGCTGCTGATCCTGCGCGAGCGGGGGCTGGAGGTGCGGGCCGGCGACTACCTGCGGGTCGGCCTGCTGATCACGCCGCCGATCCTGGTCGTCTCGACGTTGTTGATGGTGGCGATGCTCCGGTAAGGGCGACGATTGGAGGCGACGATGGCGGATCAGGCACGTGTGCTCGTGGCCGTGGCGGGAGCCGAGGCGGAGCCGTTCTGGGAACGGGTTCGCGAACTGGTTCCGCCGGGTGCCGCGGTCGAGCTGTTCCACGTCATCGACGAGGCCCCGGTCCACGAGCTCGGCATGCAGTTCGCGCGGCGCCCGGGGCACCCTCGCCCGCCCGGCCTGGAGGCGCGCGCGCACGAGGCGGAGGGGCTCGGCGCGGAGGCGATCCTCGAACGTGCGCGCGCCGAGCTGGGGAGGCCGGCGGCCGTCTTCGTCGGGCGGGGCAGGCCCGAGCGTGAGATCGTGGCGCGGGCCCGGGAGGTCGGCGCGTCCCTGGTGGTGGTCGGGGCGCGGCCCGGGGACCTGCACACGCCGCCCGAGCCGCACAGCCTGGGCCACGTGTCCCGTTTCGTGGTGGACCACGCGCCGTGCCCGGTGCTGCTGGTTCGGGTGTAGCGGGCGAGGGTGCGCCCCGGCTCCGCGCCCGGCCTCGCCTCCGTGCCGGCGCACCGGCCGACCCGCCACGCACGACGGGCCGGTGCGGTCGGCCACCCGCCATCGGCAGCTCATGGGCCGATTCGTTCATACCGGGTCGACCACGCCATTGACAGGCCAGGGACAGCCCGGTATTGTCCGGCGACCATGAACCACGTCGCACTGAAGGCGAAGCGCTGGCGGCCCTGCCGGGAGGCACGGGCCTAGGGGCTTCGCGTCGGACGACGAACGGGGCCTCCAGGCTCGGAGGTCCCAGGGCCGCGGAACCGCGACGGTGTCCGCGGCTTTTTCGTGTCCGGGAACGGACGGACCTCCACCACCTCGAGCCCCTCCGCGAGGAGGAATACGAGATGCGAGCGATCGTCCTGGGAGACGGGCCGATGGGCCGGACCGTGGCGGCCGGGCTGCGGGAGCGGGGTGAGGAACCCGCGGTGCTGGGCCGCCCCGCTACGCCGCACCCACCGGGCAGGTTCGCCGGCGTTGACGTCGTGTTCGAGTTCTCCCGGGGAACGGCCGTGCTGCCGAACATCGTGGCGGGGCTGGCGGGCGGCTGCCGGGCGTTCGTGGTCGGCACCACGGCGTGGACTGTGCCACCCGCGGAAGTCGGGGCGCTGCTGACCCAGCACGGCGGCTCGGCCGTGGTCGCGGCGAACTTCAGCCCGGGCGTGAACCTTCTCGGCCGGCTGGTGACCTCGGCGAGCCGGATGTTCGGGGCGTTGCCCGCCTACGACCCCTACCTGATCGAGTGGCACCGCCGCGGGAAGACGGACCGGCCCTCCGGTACCGCGCTGGAGCTGGGTCGCCGCCTCCTGGATGCGCACCCCGTCAAGCGGCGGCTGGCCGACGGGCCCCGCGACGGTCCGCCCGCGACCGACGAGCTGGAGGTGGTCAGCGTGCGGGCGGGATCGTCGCCCGGGATGCACCTGGTCGGGTTCGACGCCCCCGGTGAGAGCGTCGAACTCCGGCTCACGGCCCGCGACCGCTCCGCGTACGCGATGGGCGCGATCGCGGCGGCCGACTGGCTTCTCCGCTCCCCGCGTCGCGCCGGCATTCACCCGTTCGACTGTGTCGTCGATGAGCTGATCGGTCTCGAGATCGCTGGAGGAACACGATGAACCCCACCGTCCGTCCCATTCCCGTGGAGACGCGTACCGCGGCTCACGCGATGGTCGCACCCGCGACCAGCGCCATCGAGGCGCCCGCGACCCGCCCCATCGAGCCGCCGCGGATCCGCGGCGCCTTCACGGCCCTCGTGACGCCGTTCGGCGCCGATGGCAACCTCGACGAGCCCTCGCTCCGCCGCCTCCTGCAGTGGCAGGTTCTGGCCGGCATCGACGGCCTCGTGCCGTGCGGCACGACCGGGGAGTCGCCG
>JAJYDP010000837.1 GCA_021777365.1 Chloroflexota bacterium
AGCTGGGCCGCTCCCAGAAGGTCGCGTTCCAGGCCCAGGCGGACGCCCCCAGCTGCGCCGACTGCGGCTCGATCATGGTCCGCAACGGCAGCTGCTACAAGTGCCTGAACTGCGGCAGCACGAGCGGCTGCAGCTGATGTCAGTCGGAGGTGCCCGCCGAGTGCCAAGATAGGTGACACTCGGCGGGTCCATTCTTCCGGAGTCGGCAACCGGACGCCAACCGTGCAGGACGGGGAACTAGCTACCCCTCCCACGGAGTCGCAGGGAGTAGAGAACTGACCGTTACACAGCAACTCCACCTGCTCGCCGGGCAAGACCCGCCGGTCAAGTTTCTCGTCGAGGGCGTGCAACCCGCCTACGAGACCGAGTACGGTGCTGCCTACGCCGGTGACGCTGTCGAGCTCCTCAAGCGGCTGCCGACAGCGTCGGTGAACCTCGTCGTGACGTCTCCGCCGTACGCTCTGGAGTTCAAGAAAGAGTACGGGAACGCGACAAAGGCAGACTACGTCGACTGGTTTCGGCCTTTTGGGGCGGAGATCCGACGCGTTCTCACCGACGATGGCAGTTTCGTGCTCAACATCGGCGGAAGCTACAATCCAGGCTCCCCGACCCGCTCGCTGTACCACTTCCACCTGCTGATCATGCTCTGCGAAGAGGTCGGGTTTCACCTCGCCCAGGAGTGCTTCTGGCACAATCCGGCGAAACTCCCCGCGCCGGCGGAATGGGTCAACGTTCGCCGGCAACGGATCAAAGATGCCGTCGAGTACGTGTGGTGGTTGAGCAAGACGGATTGGCCAAAGGCTGACAATCGCAACGTCCTGGCCGAATACAGCGCCGACATGCGGCGGTTGATCACGCGCGGGTATCGAGCCAAGACTCGTCCAAGCGGGCACGTGATTACGTCCAAGTTCCAGCGGGACCACGGAGGATCGATACCTTCCAACCTGCTGGTTCGTGGGAACAATGAGAGCAACTCCGGATATATCAAGGCCTGTCAGACGAGAGGCGTCAAGCCCCACCCTGCGCGCTTCCCTGCGGCCCTGCCAGACTTCTTCGTGAGGCTGCTTACGCAGGAGGGAGACGTGGTTCTCGATCCGTTCGCCGGAAGCAACACGACCGGCGCGGTAGCCGAACACCTGTGCCGACGATGGCTCTCATTCGAGCTTGTGCGGGAGTATGTCGACGCGTCACAACTTCGGTTCACCGCCCCATCCGAACGCGACTGACTCGCAGTGGACGAGGAACGGCTGTCTCAGGTCATCCGCAGCATCTACCCGGAGTCGAGGCAGCCCCCGCGCCCGTTCGACCTCATCAACGCGGCCCTTCGCGTCCGCGGTGATCCGGCGACAGCCAGGGCCGAGGCACGCGCTACGAGGACCACGGCCCGCCGGCTTGGCCAGCTTGCCGGGGAAAGAGATCTTCTCGGCGTTCTCCTCGGACAGGTGCCGCCGATCGGGGAGCGTGAGGACGCAAGGCTCCGCGCCACGGTTGGCCAGCTGGTCATCGGTCGCCTGGCAGAGATCGTGTTCGAGGAGAAGTGGACGGCGAGCTTGACGCAGGCCCGCCTGGCACTGTCCGACGATCGTTCGGCGCGAGGGGACACGGACTACATCGCCCGGGATGAGATCGGACGGCAGGTCTTCCGAATCAACATCAAGTTCCATGGGTCGCGGTTCCGCCGAGCGCGCGAGCTTGTTGGGCTGGACCCGGCAGACTGCTTTGCTCTGGCCACGTACAAGATCTTCGCCGCTCTGCAGAAGCAGGAATCCGAGGCGCTACCGTACATCTTCGTGGTAGTTGGAATCGCCGGTCTCTCTGCCGGCATGGTCGGCGAACGAATTCCAGACGACGTCATCGAGCTCGCCTTGATCGCTCACGCCTCGAGCCGAGTTTCGGGCAAGCGGTCGGTGGAGGACGCCATCGCTGATGCCCTGACGGCGCGGCCGACTGACTTTGGAATGGCAGGTTTTATCACGGAACAGGCAGAAGCGCTGCGCACTGCAGATTGGCGTGTCTTGTCCGCCCGCCGCGCGAACCAACTGCTGCGAGATCAGTTGTTCGAGCGTGCGTTTGCACTGCGCGTTCGCGGTTTCGCCTCCAACTACCGCAATGCCGAGCTTGACATGCACTTCTCCGTCACGGACGACCTGCGCCCTGTCGCCGAGTTCTTTGCCGTGCTCAACCGGGAAGGAATGCCAGGGCTGGTGACTCGCCTTGAGCGCGGGACGATCTAGCACGAACCTTTGGAGCATGCAATGCCATGGCCTCCGAACACGAACCCGTCGAAGCCATCGTCTACTACACCGGCACAATTGCCGTGCATGTTGACCTGGTGACGAGGAACATCACGCGGGTCGTGCAGCTCCGCGAGGAAATCCACCCGTCAGACGACAAGGCGATGCTCGTCACCGACGGGGGCCTCGTGGACTGCGACCAACTAACCGCCCGCCGGGCGGAGACGATCGCAGAGTCCACTGTGTGGCCGGGCGCCTGGGAATTCGGGTACTGAGTCCGGCCACCTTATCCCGCATGCTGGGGATCACCTGCCGCATCTCCCGGACGCCCGGGTGCTCTCCCCAGATGAGGGCGTCGGCGCTATCGCGCCGCGACCGAGACGGCCGAGCGAGGGGGAAGAGCCCGCCACAAGGACGGCGTGCCTCTCCTCACCGCGCCTCGCGGATCGCCTTCCACATCCGGCGGAGCCCCGGACGCTGCCCGTACATCAGCACGCCGGCGCTGTAGATGCGGGCGGCGACCCAGACGGCGATCACGATGGTGACCGCGAGG
>JAJYDP010000838.1 GCA_021777365.1 Chloroflexota bacterium
CCTACGTGGCCAAGTACCTCACGAAAGACCTGGGCGCGAGCGCGGTGCGCAGGCCGGACGGCTCGGCCTTCCGGCTGCCCAAGTACTTCCGGCGGGTGCGCTTCACGCCGGGCTGGTGCGAGTGGACGCGCCGGCCGCGGAACGCGCGCTGGGGCACCTGGTACATCACCGATGCCCCGCCCGCGCCGACGGCCCGCTCCGCGACCGCTCGCCGGCTCGTGGTGGCCGAGCTGGTGCTGAACGGCTGGCCGCAGCCGCGGCCCTGGCGCGCGGTCCACTGGGTGCAAGGCATGCAGGGCCTCCGGCCCGCGCCGGTGTTCCCGGCCCTCCTCCGGCCAAAGGAGGAAGCATGCTGACGGGGACCGCGATGCCGCACGTGCGGACCGCACCGGGGACCGTCTGCCGGCCGCAGTGGATCGGGACGTGCGGGGACAGGGTCGACCCTCCCGTGGCGTACGGCCGCATCGCGCCGCACCTGCGGCCCGCAACGATCGCGGCCTGCCGGCCGCAGCGGAACGGGCAGTGCGGGCAGGCGGTCGCCCGCTGCCGCGGGCAGATCGATGGAGCCGGCGAGCGGCGCCCGAGCGGCGACGCGGCGGTGATCCGGCCGACCGACAGGGATCGCCCGCCGGTCGCGCATGCCGGCGGGCCGGCGGCTGAGCCGCGGCGCGCAAACGTCCCAGCGACCGCCCGGCGCCGGGAGGACGGCCGCCTGCGGCCGGCTGGCGGTGAGCACCGCCGCCAGATCGGTGAGGCGCGGATCACGGAGAGCGGGCAGTGACGGCCCAGCGGTTCGTCGGCACCGGCACGCCCGTCGATCACCGATACCGCCCGCCGGTCCCCATCGCCCGGGATGACGCCCGCTTCACCCGCCTGCCATTCGGCGATGACCGGGTGGTGCGCATGGCCTGCCGGGCGGAGAGCCCCGAGGTGATGGCGCTCGTTATCGGCGCTCTGCGGGCCGCTGGCTGGCGCGTGCACCAGGTCGGCCAAGCCATGGCCGCCCACCACGCGAGCGGCCGTCGGTGGGTCGTCGGATGGGCGGTCGGCGGTCAGGCTCCGCAGTGGCTCGATCGGCTGCCGGAGCCACGGGCACCGGGGCGCGCCGCGTGACGCCCCGCCTGGCGGAGATCATCGCCGCCATGATCGACGCGAAGCTGGCCGCCGAGGCGCGCGCCGGCGATGGAGGTACGCTCCGATCCCGGCCGGCCGTCTCCCGGCACCGCCAGGCGCCGCGGGCCGCCAGCAGGACCCGCCATCCGAACGGAGGACGCCGATGAGCCTGGCACGCGCGGTCGATCTGCGGCCCGAGGACCTCGCCGGCCGCACGTGGGCGGGCTACATCCGCGAGTCCACGGCGGGCCAGGCGGACCGCTACGGTCCGGCCATCCAGCGCACCGAGCAGCAGCGCTTCGCCGAGCGCCATGGCCTCGTCGCCGCCGGGCGCGAGTACGTCGACCTCGTCTCGGGCAAGGACACCCTGCGCCGGACCGACTTCGCCCGCATGCTCGCCGATGCCGAGGCCGGGGCCTTCGAGGTTCTGCTCTGCTACGACACCAGCCGCTTCGCCCGCAACGTGGCCGATGCGTGGGCCTACCGCGACCGACTGGCGCGGTTGGGCGTCGTCGTCGTGTTCTGCGCCGATGGCCTGATCGCCGGCAACACCGACACGTACGAGCTGGAAGGGTTGAAGACGGTCTCCGATGCTGCCTACATCCGCCGGCTGTCGCGGAACGTGGCTCGCGGCTACGAGCAGAAGTGGCGCCTCTACAACGACCCGGGCGGCCATCCGCCGTTGGGGTTCGCCCGGCTCGGCGAGCGCCAGCTTCTGGCGCCGGTCGAGGGAGCGGACCTCGACCGCGTGCGCCGAGCATTCGAGCTGTACGCGAGCGGGTCATGGAGCGACACCCGCCTGGCCGACGAGCTGGGCCTGACGGAACCGGGCCTCACGGAGATCCTGACCAACCCGCTGTATGCCGGGCGCGCTGTGCGCCACAAGGGGAAGCCGGACGAGGAGGAGCGGCCGGCGAGCTTCGCGGCCCCGGTCGATCCCGCCCTCTTCGAGCGGGTGCAGGCGATCCGCGCTGAGCGTCGGACCGCCCACAGCGCAGGCGGCGGCGCTTTCGCCCGCCGCTCGTACCCGCTGGTGCGTCTGATGCGGTGCGCCAGCTGCCAGAGCCGCTACCACGGCGACGCCGGCAACGGGCACCGCCGCATCCGGCACAGCCGGCGGCCGGCTTGCGGACCATCGGCGACCTATCGGGCCGAGCGGTATGAGAGCCAGGTGGTGGGGCGCCTCAACGGGATGCGCTTCACCGAGCACGACGTCCGGCAGGTGCTGGCAGCCATGCGACGCGCCCCCGCGATCCTGCCGGTCCCCGAGCCCCTGGATGCTTCGCAGCGGCGCGCGGAGCTGCAGCAAGCCCTCGCGGCGGGCGAGATGAGCCTGGGTGCCTTCACGCGCGAATGGCGGCGCCTGGAGCGGCCGCAGCCGTTACCGCAGGCATCCGCCGCGCCCGACGAGCTGCGCTTGCGGCGCGCGGCTAAGCTCCTCGACCAGTTCGGGGACCTGTGGGCCGATCCAGCGGTCCCCGATCGGCTGCGCGAGGAGGCCGTCCACGAGCTGTTCACTCGGATCGACGTGGACGGGCCGGAGGTCGTGGCGCTGCATCCGCAGGAGAACGAGAACGCCTGGCTCCTGGGCTACTCTTCCATGCGGGACGGGTCGTTGACGACGCAACAACAGATGGGAATGGTCGGGGCGAGCGGGCTAGCGCATCC
>JAJYDP010000839.1 GCA_021777365.1 Chloroflexota bacterium
CATCGAGACCGAGGCGCTGCGCGATCTCCACGGTCTCGTCGCTCGAGACGTCGTCGACCAGGATGATCCGGTCCACCACGTCGCGCGGGATGTCGTGGTAGGTGCGCTCGAGGGTCTTTGCGGCGTTGTATGCCGGCATGACGACGATGACCAAGGGACTACCGTGCCTGCGTGTGGATGAGCACGTGCATCCTACCGGACGACACCCGGGTCGGCCGCGGGACGAAGGAGCGGGCGCGGATCAGGGCGGACGATCTGTCTGAACACGGGTCGTCGCCGACATCACATGGACTACAGTCTCGGGCGTGCCAAGTGCGTCGGCCCCCGGCCTGATCGACGACCGCGCGTCCGTCGAGCCATCCAGCCGAGGCGGCGCGAGCCACCGGCTGGACGTGCACCCGTCGCAGCGGCTGCTCGCCGGCCTCCTCCTGGTCGGCATCCTGATCGCAACGGCTGTCCGCGTTGTCCTCCTTCCCACCGCCGGCTTCCGCCCCGACCTGGACCAGTTCGTGCTGTGGGTGCACGACATCGCCACCGCGCCGCTGGGTCAGGCCTACCGGACGAACCTCTCGTTCCCGCCCGTGATGGCTTATGTATTCGCCGTGCTGGCCGGTCTCGATCCGGCATTCCGGACGATCACCACCGGAGCGGACGCCGGCGTCCGGGTGCTCATGAAGCTGCCGGCCACGCTCGCCGACGCAGGGCTCGCGGCCGGGGTGGCGTATGCACTGCGAAGCCGGCCAGGGTGGGCGGTCGCCGGAGCGCTCGGGATCCTGCTCCACCCCGCGGTGCTGTACCTGAGCGCGTGGTGGGGCCAGTTCGAGTCGATCTACCTCCTGCCGGCCCTCGTCGCCTATCTCCTCGCCATCTCGGGTCGCCCGGTCCCGGCCGGTGTGGCGCTCGCGATCAGCCTCATGACCAAGCCACAGGCACTGCCGTTTCTGGTCCCGTTCGCGGCCTGGGTGCTGGGCCGGTACGGGGTCCGGGTGGCCGTCGCGACCGCGTTGGCCGGTGCGCTCACCGTCGGCCTGCTGTGGCTCCCGTTCCTCGCCGCGGGCGGCCCGCTCGCCTACCTCGGCAATGTGGCCATGTACCAGGGGGAGACGTTCCCCGTGATCTCGTTACGCGCCTGGAACGCCTGGTGGATCCTCCAGGTGCAGGTCACCGGCGGGTTCGTCAGCGACGCAGGGCGCATCGCGGGGCCTGTCACCCCCCGGCTGATCGGGCTGGCCATGGCGGGCCTCGGCGAGGCGATCGTGTTCCTCGCGGTGTTGCGACGTCCGACACCCCGCGCACTCGCCCTGGGCCTGACGTGCGCCACCCTGGTCGCGTTCTCCCTCCTCACCACCATGCACGAGCGATACGCCTACGGGGCGGTCGTGTTCCTGGCCCTGCTGCTCCCGGAGCGCGGCCCTCGACTGGCCTGGATCGCGTTCGGCATCCTCTTCACGCTCAATCTCGCGGCGGCCATCCCCGCCACGCCAGTGCTCGCATCGGTCCCGTTGGGGGGCGCGCTGGGTATCGCCGGCTCCCTCGGCATGCTGTCACTGACGGCTGCCTGCCTGTGGCTGCTGCTCCGGGCACCGCCGGTCGGCGCGGCAGGCAGGATCCCGGGCGAACCCGTCCGCCTGCCCAGCCAGGCCGCGACGGGGATCAGCACCATGGGCAGGTCGCCGAGGGAGTAGTACCAGGCCACGGACGAGTGGCGCATCACGGTCGGGTAGTCGAGCCACAGGCCCAGCAGCGGCAGGTTCGCCAGGGCGAACACGACTGCCGCGATCCACCACCGGCGCCGCCGCACGCCGATGAACGCCAGCGGCAGCAGCGACGGCTTCATGAGGACAAGGACCGACGGCCAGGCCCACAGCAGTCCCGCCGCGACGAAGGCGGTGACCCACATGTCGGAGTTGCCGTAGATCGTCTCGGAGATCGTCTTCGGGAAGAAGACAAGGAAGGCGAGGATCGGCCACGACCAGCGGGCCGGACGGAGCCGCCAGACCGCGTAACCGACGATGCCGATCGGGATGACCCACCACAGCCAGAACGGCAGCCAGTGGAACGGGACGAACAGGAACAGGGCCAGCGGCGGGTACAGGACGTCGACCTCGGTCCGCACCACGTAGGGCCCGCTGAGCTGGTGCGCCAGGTACATCTGCCCGGTGTCGAGCCATCGCTCGCCGACGGCGCGATAGAACGGGAAATCGAGCCCGATGGCGTGCTGCTCGTCGATGAACGCCCAGAGCTCCACGAACTCGTAGACGGCCAGCGCCAGGAAGACACCGGTGGTGACGAAGACGAACCGCCGCCGGCCGACTGGCCCCGGCAGGGGCAGGCGGGACCACGCGGTGCGCAACCACCGCGACGCGAGCGCGGACGGGCCAATCACCCTCGACCTCCACGAGCCATGCTGCCTTGCCGGCCCGCAAGTCGTCCACGGAACGCCACCAGGTACCAGCGCAGGTAGTGCGGCAGCCAGGCCCGCAGCCGGAAGTGGCTCTCGCCGGCCGTGCGGTCGCGCCACGTGGTGGGAACCTCCGCGAGCATGCGCCCCGCCAGCGTCGCCTTCACGCAGAGCTCCAGGGCAAGCTCGAACCCCGCCTCGCTCTCGATCGTGACGGAGTCCAGGAACACCCGCGAGTACAGCTTGAAGTTGCTGGTCGGGTCGTGGATCGGGAGGCCGGCGAACCAGTGCAGCGAGAGCCCGGCGGCCCGGCTCAGGGTGCGCTTGAGCAGCGGCCCCCCGACCTGGCGCCCGCCCCGCATGTACCGGC
>JAJYDP010000840.1 GCA_021777365.1 Chloroflexota bacterium
CTGCGCCTTGCCGTTTCGACCACGGCCTCCAGCTACGACGTCACGATCTGGCGCGTGTCGGGCAAGGCGCCCGTCGGCGGGCCGTTCGTGCGGGTCGCCGGTGAGTCCGACCAGCCGGGCCGGCGGCAGCCACCGCCCACGGTCGACCCGGTCACGAAGATGGTGGCGGCCCGCTGGCAGTACGACTTCAGCTACCCCATCCCGAAGTCGTGGAGATCGGACGTCTACCTCGTCCGCCTGTCCAGCAGCGAGGGTGTCCAGTCGTACGTGCCGTTCGTCCTGCGCAGCCCGGCGGCGCACCAGGTCCTGGTCGTGTCGGGCGCCATGAACTGGGAGGCGTACAACCCGTGGGGCGGATCGAGCGTGTACGCCTCCAGCGTGGGGCAGCCGAGGCCGGGCGTCTCGCGCGCGCTCGCCGTCTCCTTCGACCGTCCGTACGCGCTCGACGGTGGAGCGGGCCAGCTGTTCTTCCTGGAGCTCCCGCTGATCTCCTGGATCCTGCGCCAGGACCTGGACGTCGCGTTCACCACCGACTACGACCTGTCCCTGGACCCGGACGCCCAGCCGCTGCCGAGGGTGATCGTGTTCAACGCGCACGACGAATACTGGGGCGTGCCGCTCTACCAGTGGCTCGAGCGGCACGTGAACGTGCTGGGCGACATGGGACTGGCGATGCTGGCGGCCGACACGGGCTACTGGCCGGTGACGTTCACGCACCCGACTGCCGACGGCCCGCGCGACATGCTGGTGTTCAAGAACGGCCCGGTCCCGGGAGAGCTGATCGCCTCGGGCGAGTCAGGGGTCGGGTCGCCCGGACCCACGACGGCATCGTCCCCGGCCGCATTGCCAGAGCCCGCGGCGTCGTTCGTCGTGGAGTCCCCGGCGCCGGGCGACATCGAGGAGCGGGCCTCGCGCGTGCTGTGGACGATCCCGCCCACCGGGCCGTACGTAGGCAGCTTCCCCGACCAGCCTGTCTTCGGGGTCCACTACCGGGGCGTGACCACCATGCTCGGCCGGTACTCGCTGGCCGGACCGGGCGTCAGTGGCCTTTCCGGAGGCGCGGCAGAGGCCGGCGCCTCGCCCTCCGATGCTGCCGGCCCGTCCGATGCCGCGGCCGCCGCCACGCTGGCGCGGCTGCTCGCCGGCACCGGCCTCTCGGCGGGGGGATCGCTCGGGTTCATCGCCGGCGGCGAGGTGGACGGCGTGAAGGAGGGCACGTCGTGGTGGGGCACTTCCGGCGGCCGCTATGACTATCCGTTCGCCGTCGCGGCCGATATCCCGGGCCGGTCGGGTTACAGCTGCACGGCCGAGGCGGTCTGGCGCGAGCTCCCGAACGGCGCCCGCGTGTTCAGCTCCGGCACGTTCTACTGGGGCTGGGCGCTGGACCCGGCTTGGGGGAGGGCGCACGAGGTGCCGGCCGGGTTCGGCACGCTCACGGCGAACATCCTCGCCTGGCTGGCAGGCGGCTGAGCGGCGGCCCAGGACCTTTCTCCCTCGAGGGGCAGTACTTCTCGGTGCTCGGTGTCACCGGAATCCTTGCCAGGCAGAGGGGTTCGTGCGTGAGCGACGCCAACCTGCAAGGACGATCGTCATGGACGTACTACCCCGGTCTTCCCAGACTCGATCGCGGAAGGTTCAGGGACCTTCCCCGCCGACCTATCCGGCGGCTGTATTCATCGAGGGGAGCTGGTATCGATGCACTGGACCTCTCTTGAGCCGCGAGGCGGCGGCACGCCGGCTCGCGCCCGAGCCCTCAGCCTGGCCACGGCGTTCGCGCTGCTCGCCGTGCTCCTGCCCGGGACGGCCGCGATCGTGTTGGGACACGATGCGAGCGCCTCAATGACATGCGGCAGCACGGGGACCGTGCTCACGGTGGAGAGCGACCGCTACCCGGCCGGCTCCTACTACACCTACTCAATCGATGGCGCAGCGGTCTCGGGCCAGATCCCGGCCAACACGTCGAGCATTGCGCACTACGACTACTACGCAGCTGGGTCTCCGACGGTCGCTCACAGCGCCGTCGTCGACTTCCACTCCTCGGACGGCGTGACGCAATACGACTTCCACTTCACTCCCTCGGCGCCTGCTTGCCGTGCCCACCTGACGCTCGTCAAGATCGTGTCTGGCGGCAGTGCTGCCCCCACGGCCTGGATGCTCTCAGCGAGCGGGCCAACTTCGATCAGCGGCCAGACGGGTTCGGCGAGTGTCACGGCCGCGATTGTGGGACCCGGCACCTACACGCTCTCAGAATCCGGTTCCGTAACCGACTACGTCAACGGTACGAACTGGGTCTGCGGCCCGACCCTCGTCACGCCGGGTGCTTCGCCCCAGACCGCGAGCGGCAACTCCGTGACGCTGGCCGCCGGCGATGACATCACCTGCACGATCACGAATACCTACACTGCCCCGTCCCCCGGCAACCTCACCATCACCAAGAGCGTGAGCGGCGGACCCACGGACTGGGCGGGAGCCACCTTCGACTTCACGGCGACGTGCAGTAACCCCAGCAACACGTACCATGCGTCGATCGCCTACCCGGGCGCGACGACGGCGACGATCACCGGCATCCCTGCGGGCTCCCAGTGCACCGTGAGCGAGGACACCCCGCTGCCCGGTGCGCCCGGCTCCTACACCTGGGGCACGCCGGAGGTGAGCGGCAGCCCGGCCACCATCGTGTCTGACCAGACCGCGCAGGTGTCGGTCGACAACGCGCTTCTCCCGCCGGGCACCATCATCGTCAAGAAGGTCGTCGACAGCACCTACGGCGGT
>JAJYDP010000841.1 GCA_021777365.1 Chloroflexota bacterium
CCACCTCCGGCGCGCCGCGACGACCAGCGCGAGGAGCAGGAGCCCGTACCCCGCATCCCCCACCATGAACCCCACGAAGAGCGGGAACGTGACCGCGAGCAGCGGCGTCGGGTCGAGCGACCCATACCGGGGCAACCCCACGAAGGACGCGAGCGGTTCGAACGGCCGCACGGACCGTGGGTTGTGAAACGCGACCGGCGCGCGCTCGAGCTGCTCGGGCGTGGGGCTGCGCTCGATCACGGCCGAGCCGGCGCCGAGCGCGGCCCGCAGGCCGGGAATCCCGCCGGCCGGCAGCCACCCCGAGAACACGACCAGGTGCTCGCTCCCGCCTGCCGCACCGAACGTCTCGGCCTCCGCCAGCCGGTCGCGGACCACGAGCCGCGCCGCCGACGCGGGGGCGCCGTGGCATTCCCGCAGCTCCCCCAGGCTCGTCTCGACCCGCTCGATCCGCCGGCCCAGGCTCGCCAGCTCCTGCTCGATCCGGCCTGCCACCGCCGACAACGGCACGCCCGCCAGCTGGGGAGGAAGGGCAAGCTCGTCGAGCCGTCGCCCGCCGAGCATCGCGTCCACCTCAGCGGCCAGCCGGCCGGGGTACACCAGGATGCCGGCCGCGCGGCCTCTCCGGACTGGCGTCCTCACGATCTCGCACCGGCCGGCCGCGAGGTCCCTGAGCTCGTCCTCGACCAGGTCGATGACGTGCGCGTCCCTCGCGTTCAGGACGATGGCGACTGCCGTGTAGCCGGGCGGGACCGTGAGCTCACCCGAGGTCCAGGCCAGGCTCTCCAGGATCTGCCCGAACCACTCGAGCCTGGCACGGTCGGTCGCCAGCACGTCCCGTTCGTTCGCCAGCGACGTGGCCCGGGCCTCGACGGGCTCGAGCGGTGCGATCCGTGCCTCGAGCCCCTGATCGTCCAGATCCCACAGCTCCGCCACCAGCGCGGTCGGGACGTCCGGCGCCCCGAGCGTGGCGACGAGCTCGGTCAGCCAGTCGAATCGCAGCCGCCACGGCTCCGCGGAAGGGGCCGCCGCGAGTGAACCCGTCGAAAAGACACCCGTCTCGTCGCCGGACGGGAGGCAGAACGGCACCAGGTGCACGGCACCGGCCAGGTGGAGCCGGCGCACCGCGGCGGACGCCTGCGCCCGCGGGACGACGACATCGACCAGCCGCATCCGCACCAGCATGGGTCACGGCCCAGCGCTTTCGTCGAGGACGGCCGCCACGACCTGCTCCACGGCCCGTTCGAAGCGCCCCTCCGCGTCGGTGCCGCCACGTCCGTACACCGCGTCGAGATCCGCCAGGGTCTTCTCGATCGAGGCCACGTCGCGGAGCGCCTCGCCCCGGATCTGCTGCGTCCGCTCCGCGACGGCCGCCGCGACGGCCTCGGGTGCGGCCACCTCGATCGCCTGGGCCTCCATCCGCGCCCGCTCGAGGCGTCGGTCTGCCTCGGCCCGCGCCGCTCGCCGGTCCCCGGCGGCCGCGAGTTCAGCCCGCTCGAGCTGCACCAGGAACGGAGTGTCCACGCTCCCTCTCCCGGGCGAGCGATGGCGCGCCATCTCCCGCCCGTCCACACCGTCGGCGATGGCTCCCGCCGGCGCCAGAGTTGCGCGGCCCGAACCGGGGAGCCGTTCAGCCCCGTGCCATCTCGGGCCGCCGGACGGGTTCCCGAGCGTGCCCAACCCCGGCAGCAGGCTGCCCTCGGCGCACGGGTCGCCTGGTCAGATCCCGCCGCTGAACGTGTCGCACCGGCTGGGGTCGCCCGCCTGGTAGCCGGTGGTGAACCACCGCTGCCGCTGTGCGGACGAGCCGTGGGTCCACGACTCCGGGTTCACCGCGCCCTGGTACTCCTGCTGGATGCGGTCGTCGCCGACCGCGGCGGCCGCATCGAGACCGTCGGCGATGTCGGCGTTGGTGAGCGGCTGCAGGTAGCCCGTCTCGACCGCGTTGCTGGCCCAGACACCCGCGTAGCAGTCCGCCTGCAGTTCCGTGCGCACCGACTGGCCGGTCGCCCCCTGCTCGCTGGTGCCCCGGTCGAGGACGCCCAGCAGATCCTGGACGTGGTGGCCGTACTCGTGCGCGAGCACGTACGCCTGGGCGAACGGGCCGCCGGTCGCGCCGAACTTCGTGCGGAGATCGTCGAAGAAGCCGAGATCGATGTACACGTACCCGTCGGAGGGGCAGTAGAAGGGGCCCACGTCCCGCGTCGCGGGCCCGCAGCCGGATTGCATCGCATCGGTGAAGAAGCGCGTCCGCGACGGCTCGTACGTGAGCCCGTTCGCGGTGAACGTCGCGTTCCAGTAGGCCTGGATGCTGTTCACGTAACCGACGATCCGGCAGTCCTCGCGGGCGTTGGCATCGGCGCCGGTCCTGCATTCCGTGGCGAGCAGCGTGCTTGTCGGACCGCCCCCGCCGGCGTCGCCCTGGCCGATGGTCTGGTCGAGGAGGTTCGCCAGGTCGCCCATGGTGCCGCTCTGCGTGGTGCCACCCAGGTTCCCCCCGAGCAGCAGCACCACGAGGGTCAGGATCAGGCCGAGGCCGCCGCCTCCGACCGCGATCCCGCGCCCGCCGATGCGCCTGCCGCGGAGGTCCTCGACCTGGGACGAGTCGAGGCCGACGTTGTCCTTGAAGGTCATCGATCGTTCCTCCGGTCGCGTGGAGGGACGCCGACGTGATTCTAGTCCCGGCCCAGTGCGCGGAACCCGGGAATCGCCCGGTCGGGCTGCCCCTGCGCCGCGCCCGCCAGGCTGTGCATGCGCCGCGCCTGCCGG
>JAJYDP010000842.1 GCA_021777365.1 Chloroflexota bacterium
TGAGCTCGGCCGACCGGCCAGTCCACGACAGTCAACTCGGTCATCGGGAAATCGTTCGGGTTGCCCATCGCCAGCCGAGAGGGGGATGCCGGTCGCGAGCCGGTGACAGATTCACTGGCCGCCTAGCCCCAATACCGGTAACGTAGGGCGGCGCGAGGACCCGGACCACGTCGGCGGGCGGCAGGGTCGGGCAGGGCCAGGTGCGGTGCACGGCGCGCTTGACGCCGAAGTTCGACATCCTGCGCTTGACCACGCGGGCCGCCGCGCGCAGCCGCCGGGGTGGCAGCAGGCAGGCCAGGATCTCGCCGATGGCGCGCCGCACGGCACGCGCCAGCTCGACCCCCGTGGACGACCCCTGGCGCACGCTGCGCCGGGCGGCATGGAGCGCTCGGGTGAAGCTCAACCGATCGGGATCGAGGTGGTCGTCGCCCGCGGCGGCCGCCAGGAGGGCCCGCAGGGCGTAGTGCACGCAGCAGAACCCCCAGGCCTCCTGATAGACGCCCTCGATCGTGCGGGAGCGCAGCACGAGGCGCGGGCCGCGCTGGTGGGTCTTGAGCTCGTCGAGCAGGCTCTCGATCTCCGGGCGCTCGGCGTAGAGGGCGACGAGCTCAGGCGCCGGGGCGGCGCCTGGATCGAGGATCGTGGTGAGGAGGCGGTAGCGGGTCGCCTCGCTCTGCGGGCGGCCCGGATCGTCAAGCGCGTACTCCACCACCCGCACCGGGATCGGGTGCTCGCGGCGGCGATCCTCGGCCGCCACGAGCTCCGATGCGTAGGAGCCGTCGGGATGGCGCGCCAGCACCGGCAGCAGCGCGTTGCCCTTGGCCCGCCAGCACAGCTCGGCCCCGCTCGCGGCCGCCAGGCTCCAGAGGGGATAGGCGGTGAAGCCCCGATCGGCGAGACAGAGCATGCCGGGCCCGAGCGCGCCTGCGAGCGCCCTGGCGTAGGTGGGCTCGCCGCTGGTGCAGGGACCCATGGCCGTGGCGAACATGGCGTGCGTGCCGCACTCGGCGAGCGCCACCAACCGTAGCTGGGGGAACGCGGCCCCCTCGCCGCGTCTCGCGCCGGGCCGGCCGAAGTGCGCCGCGTGGGCCGCTGTGTCCGCCACATCGAGCGTGGTGCCGTCGAGGCTGACGAGGCGCAGGCCCCGATAGAAGGCCCCCGGCGTGTCGGGCGTAGCGAGCGGCCGGCAGGCCCGCGCGAAGAGCTCGGCGAGCGGAGCCGCCCCCAGGCGGGCGCGGGCCTTGCTGATGGCGACCGTGGAGGGGAGCGCCCAGAAGCGGGTCCAGCCGCTGGTCCAGGCGAGCCCCTCGGTCAGGCTGCGCAGGACCTCCTCGTAGCCCGCCTGGGGGAAGAGCGAGAGCGCCAGCACGTAGTACACGACGAGGCGGGCCGGCAGGAGGCGCTGGCGCTGCTCCCGCCGGCCGGTGGCCTCGAGCACGGCGTCAACGAGCGCCGGGGGGAACGTGGCCGTGAGCACGCCGAGCGCGACGTGATCGGTGAGGCGCTGGGGGTCCCGTGGCTTCAGCTGCCCTGCTCGCGGCACCCGGTCAGCATACCATGGCGAGTCGCCCTAAGTTATCGGTATTGGGGCTAAACTTGGCCCAATGATCCGAACCGTGACCGCCACGCGCTACGTCGCGCCACTCCGCGAAGGAGGGTCGCTGTCGGCAATGGTCGAAGCCGACGACGACGGCCTGTACGTCGCGATCCCTCGGGTGGTCCCCCACGTCGAGCGCGGGGAGTGCATCAACGCGGGCCTCCTGCTCTGGTGCCGCACGCGGCGGTTTCTCGGTGCCCGCGTTCGCCTCGACGAGGCGCGGCTCCGCGCGCTCGCGCCGGACTGTGATCCCGCGGGCGTCCGCTCCCGGCTCGAGGCGATCGTCCACACCGGGCAGGCCGACGACCCGGCTGCCGGCGCGCCCGAGGCAGCGTCCACCAGGAGGGCAGCGTGAGCACGGACCGCGACCACCCGGTGGACGCCGTCATCTTCGACCTCGGCGGCGTACTGATCGACTGGAACCCCCGTTACCTCTACCGCCGGCTGTTCGGCGGCGACACGGAGGCGATGGAGGCGTTCCTCGGCAAAGTGTGCAACCCGGAATGGAACGCCCGGCAGGACGCCGGACGCCCGTGGGCAGAGGCGGTCGCCGAGCTGTCGGCCCGGCACCCAGAGGCGCGCGACCTCATCGCCGCGTACGACGAGCGCTGGGAGGAGATGCTCGGCGGGCCCATCCAGGGGACCGTCGAGATCCTCGGCGAGCTTCGCGCGGCAGCCGTGCCGCTGTACGCGCTGAGCAACTGGTCGGCGGCGAAGTACGCGATCGCGCGGACCCGGTACCCGTTCCTGGGCTGGTTCCGGGACGTCGTCATCTCGGGCGAGGTCGGGGTGATCAAGCCCGACCCGTCGATCTTCCGCCTGCTCCTGGAGCGGCACCGGCTGGACCCGGCCAGCGCGGTGTACGTCGACGACTCGGACCCCAACGTGTCGGTGGCCGAGCAGCTCGGCATGATCGCGATCCGCTTCCGGGGACCCGAGCCGCTCCGCGCGGACCTCGCGCGGCTCGGGCTGCTCGCGACCGAGACCGCCCCGACCGACTCCGCCCCGGCCGGCGGCCGCCCGATCGAGTCGACCGGGCCCGTCCGGCCGCCCGTCCGACCGTAGAATTCCCGGGATGGGCGGTCATCCGGATCCGACCGCATCCCTTCGCCGGCGCCCCCCGATCGCCGCCCGGTTCGGCACGCCCCACATCCGGGTCTGGCTGGCCG
>JAJYDP010000843.1 GCA_021777365.1 Chloroflexota bacterium
GCTGACTATAGCGTCAGGACTCGGTTGGATCCGCGCCGCGTTGTCGGAGTAGGCTCAAGTGGCCTCCCCGGCCTCCGCTAACCCCCTCGCCGATGGTCCAAATGCCCATGGACGCCCTCCGGGGACTTGTCGGGGGTGCCCAAGACTGTCATAGTGTCGACTATGGACGGCGGTAGAGTCGGTAGTATGACAGGGAGCGGCGCCGGTGGGTCAGAAGACTGCGGCCCAGCTCGTCGAACTGCTCCGGCGTGAGCGCGTCCTGGACATGCCCGCGCTGCGCTCGGCCTTTCCCGGCCGCTCGCAGCGCGGCATCATGCGCGATCTGGCCGCGGTCGGCTACCGCACCAGCTGCAACCTCCACGGGCGCTTCTACGCCCTGGCCGACGTCCCCGAGTTCGACGAGGACGGGCTCTGGCGCCATCGGCAGGTGCTGTTCTCGCGTCAGGGCACGCTCAAGGCGACCGTCCGCCACCTGGTGGAGGCCGCCGACGACGGGCGGACCCACGGCGAGCTGCAAGAGCGACTCCGGCTGCGCGTCCACGACACGTTGCTCGATCTGGTCCAGCAGGGAGAGATCGCCCGCGAGACGCTCGATCAGCTCTTCCTCTACGTCAGCGCCGACCTGCAGATCGGAAGCGCGCAACTGCGTCGGCGGCGGGCCCAGATGACCCCCGCGCCGCCACCCCTGGATGCCTCCACGGTCATCGCTGTGCTGGTGACGGTCATCCACCGCGAGGCCCGGCGACCGGAGGACGCCGTGGCGCATCTACGCGCGGAAGGCCGCCCCATCACCCTGGAGCAGGTCCGCGAGGTCTTCGAGCGCTACGACTTGGGTAAAAAAAACTAGACTGGACAGTTCTGGCATGTCTCCGCCAGGAGGTCCGGCGCTTGGAGGCCCGGCAGAGGACGCTGCTGGCGGCCGACGCCGAAATCTGCGCCACAGTCGAGACCTCGGCCGAGCCCTGCCCGCAGTGCGCCGGCCCCATGGTCGTGCGCAAGTCGCTCCGTCGGCGCGTGGTCACGTTGCGCCACGGGGCCTTCACCGCCGTCGAGACGGAACGGGTCTGCGCGCGGGGCTGTACCCAGGCCTCGGGCGCCAAGCTGACGCGGCGCTCCGCCGACCTGCGCGCCGCCGTCCCGCCGGGCGCCGTCTACGGCTACGACATCGAGGTGTTCGTTGGGGTGCAGCGCTTCGTGCTGCATCGGCAGCGCCTGGAGATTCGCGATGCCCTGTGCCGGGGCTACGGGATCGAGCTCTCGACCGGTCAGGTCAGTGCGCTCGCGGCCCGCTTCGTCGCCCACCTGGAGGCCCTGCACCGCCAGCACGCGCCCGCCTTGGCCAGGGCACTGGCCGAGGACGGAGGCTACCCCCTCCATGTGGATGCGACGGGCGAGGACGGGCGGGGCACTCTGTTCGTGGCCTACGCCGGCTGGCGCCACTGGGTCCTGGGCGCCTGGAAGCTGCCCACCGAGTGCGCCGAGGCCATCCTCCCGCACCTGCAGGGCGTGGTCCAAGACTTCGGCGTCCCCTGCGCCGTGGTGCGCGACCTCGGCCGCGCCATCACCGAGGCCGTGGCCACGGCGCTGGACGGCCGCTCCGTGCCGATCTTCTGCTGCCAGTTCCACCTCCTGCGCGACGTTGGGACGGACCTGCTCAAGGCCGACCACGGCCGGCTGCAGGCACTGTTCCGCGAACTCGGCGTCCGCGCCAAGCTCCGGACGCTGGCCCGGGATCTCGGCCGCCGGCTCGGCCCGGGCGTCCCGGCCCTGCGCATGGACGTGCAGCAGTGGATCGAGCGGGAAGAGAGGCTCCCCGCCGGCCCTTCCGGGCGGGCCGTCGTTCGGGCCATGGCCCAATGGGCGCTGGACTACCAGGATGATACCCGGCACCAGGGGTTCCCCTTCGACCGTCCGTACCTGGCCCTCTACCGGCGCTGCGACCTCCTGTGGCGCGCCACCACCACACTGGCCCGTCGGGCCCCCGCCGACGCGGCCCTCCGCTCCGCGCTGGACCGTCTGCGCGAGACGCTGCGACCCCTGCAGGCGGACGCGGAGGCACGCCAACTCGTCCGCCGACTGGAGGCCCGCGCCGACCTGCTCGACCGGTTGCGCGCGGTGCTACGCCTGGACGCCGACGCTGACCTGGGGAGTCGGGAGTCTGACAGCTCCCCCGAGGCGCTGGCCAAGAGTCTGGCGGAGACCCAGCGAGCCTTCCGTACATTCGTCCGCGATCTCCGCCAGCACCGGGCCACACCGCGCCTGCCGAGCGAGGAGCGCGCGATGCTCGACGTGGTGCTCAGCCACCTCGACCGCCACGCCGCCACCCTGTGGGGTCACGTCCTCGCAGGCCCACAGCCCGGAACGATCCGCGTCGTAGCGCGTACCAACAACATTCTGGAGCAGTTCTTCCACCGTCTCAAACACGGCGAGCGCCGCCGTAGCGGCCGGAAGGTGCTCACCCACGACTTCGAAGCCATCCCGCCGGGCGCCGCTCTGGCGTGCAACCTCAGCCACCCCGACTACGTCACCCTGGTCTGTGGGAGCCTCGACGAACTCCCTGCGCGGTTCAGCGCCATCGACGCCGCCGACCGCCCGGCCCTCCCCGATCCGGCCCCCGAGCTCACCCGCGCTGCCCTGCCCCTCGGGGACCGCCGCCTCGTCAGGCGACCCGCCTTCCGCCAGCGCCTCGTGGCCGCCTGCTCACGTCGTCAGCCCCAACCCAACCGACTTTTGACGCGATAGCCTCGGACTGTTTCCAGAGGTGC
>JAJYDP010000844.1 GCA_021777365.1 Chloroflexota bacterium
CCGGCGCGGAGTGTTCAGTTTTACCGGCTATGAAAGACGGGTCCGGCCCTGCCCGGTCGGGGGTATGGTCCTTCGACCGGGACAGGGGCGGATGGGGACACCAGAGACGGGCAGGCCTGGGAATGATGGCCTGATTTGGCCCCAGCGTGATGCTCGGATCTGGCCCCACCGCGACCCGTCTTGATGACGTGAACGCGTCCTCGTCGGGGTCGATCAGGCCGTGGCGGCACCTCCCTTCCGGGCCCGTTCGGTGGCCCGCAGCCGGTAGGACGCCGTGCCCGTCTCGATGACGTGGGCGCGGTAGGTCAGGCGGTCGACGACCGCGGCCGCCAGACGTCCGTCGGGGAAGATCGAGGTCCACTCGCTGAATGGCAGGTTCGAGGCCACCGCGATCGACGCTCGCTCGTCGCGCTCGGTGATCACCTGGAAGAGGAGCTCGGCACCCCGTGGATCCAGATGGACGTAGCCGAGCTCGTCGAGGCAGAGCAGGTCGAGGCGCGCGTAGCGGGCCACGGTCCGGGCGAGGACCCGCTCGTCGGCCGCCTCGGCGAGCTCGTTGACGAGCCCCGCCGCCGTCACGTAGCGGACGCGCAGGCCCTCCTCGCAGGCGGCGATCCCGAGCCCCGTCAACAGGTGTGACTTGCCGGTTCCCGGGTCGCCGATGAGGACGACCGGCTCGCCGGCGGTCACCCAGGCGAGCGTGGTGAGCGCGGCGAGCGTTCCCGGCGCGATCGTCGGGGCGGCGGTGAGGTCGAACTCGGCGAGGCGCTTCAACCGCGGGAAGCGGGCTTCGGCGATCCGTCGCTCGCGCCGTCGCGCGTCGCGCTCGTCGAGCTCGGCACTGAGCACCTCGGCAAGGAAGGCGCGGTGGGTGAGGCGGTCGCGGGCCGCGGCCTCGGCGATCGGATCGGCCTGGATCCGGACCGTGGGGAGGTGCAGCGCCCGGCAGGCGCCGTCGATGGCAAGGCTCGCCGCCTGTTCGGTGAGCGACGTGCCGCTCATCGGCCGCGTCCTCCGGCGATCACGGTGAGCAGGGCGTCATAGCCGCCGAGCACGGGGACCGGCCGTGCCCAGCCGGGACGCTCGCCCCGGTCGGCGCTGACCGCGGTCGTGCCCCGCCCGTCGGCGATCCGACGGGCCTCGATGGCCACGAGGGCGGGGTCGGCCGAGCGCATCCGCTCGACCGTGTCGAGCGCGGCGTAGACGGCGACGAAGGGCAGGCTCCGGTGGAGCAGCAGGACCTCGATGAGGGCCCGCGTCCCCGCGGCGTCGCCGTGCGTCCGTCGCGCCCGGGCCCAGAAGCGCTCGTGGGCCGACGTGAAGGCGCCCGACGCCCGCGCCTGGGCGAGGGTGAGGGAACCCGGCAGCGCGCCCGGCTTGCGGACGAGGACCTCGAGATAGTGGTCGAGGAGCAGGGTCTGGGTGCCCTTCTTCGGGCTCCGCTCGTGGCGGGCGACGACCGTCCCGCCGACGAGGGCCTCGACGTGGCGGCCGCCCAGGCGGACGGCCAGCTCGCGCCCGGCGAGGCGGGCGGGCACCGAATACCAGCGCTGGCGCACGCAGATCCGCGCCTTGGCGTCCACCTTCGCGGTCAGGGGGAGCGCCGCCGCGAACGGCTCGGCCGGCAACGGCCGCAGCGATCCCCGCTCGGCACCGAACGCCTGGCCCACGGTCTGGCTCCGCCCCTCGATCCGCCGCCCGTCGTCGCGCCGATCGGCCGTGTCGAGCAGGGCGTCGAACTCGGCCATGCTCGCCACCGCCGGGACCGGCACCAGGTGGCGCCGGCGGAAGCGGCCCACCTCGCCCTCGACGCCGCCCTTCTCGTGGGCGCCCGCCTGGCCCGGGATGCAGAAGAAGGCGTCGAACCCGTAGTGGCTCCGGAGGGCGACGAAGCGGTCGGTCTCGGTCCGGTCGCGCCCGATGAGGATCTGCTGGACGGCGCTCGTGAGGTTGTCGTATCGGATCCGGGCGGGCACCCCACCGAGTCGCGCGAAGGCGATCGCGTGGCCCTCCAGGAACGCGGTCTGGTCGGACGAGAGGAAGGCCAGCGTCACCGCCTTGCCCGAGGCCGAGAGGCGCAGGTGGAAGAGCTGCACCCGGGTCGGCTCGCCCGCGAGGAGGATCGTCGCCTCGCCGAAGTCGACCTCGGCCTCTTCGCCCGGGGCATGGCGGGCCACGATCGTCACACTGCCGAGACCACCGCTGCCGAGCTCCGGCCGCAGCTCGCGAACGTACTCGCGCACGGTGCTCTGGGCGACCCGCGCGCCGTGCTCGTCGAGCAGGCGCTCCCAGATCCGGCGCGCGGTGTGGCGCTGCTTGCGGGGGGCCGTCCGGTCGGCCTCGAGCCAGCTGCGGATGAGCGGCTTCCAGGGCCCGAGCACCGGCGCCGGTCGCGGCGGGGTGGCTCTCGGCGGTGGGACCGCCGAGGCGAGGGCCTGGCGCACCGTCCGCCGATGCACCTTGTGGCGGCGGGCCAGGGCACGCACCGACAGCCCTTCCTCCCGCTTGTCGCGCCGAATACGCTCGAACAGCTCCACCCTCGACAACTCCTCCACCCTCGCTCAGCGGCCTTCGACAGCAGCCGAGCGTATGGGCGCTGGGGGCCGGGGGTGGGGCCAAATCAGAGCATCACTGCACGCTCAGGGGTGGGGCCAGTTCTGAACGTCATTCCCACAGGCCGTCCGGTTGATGGACCACGAGTCCGGAGTGTTACCTGGCCTGCCCCTGCGACCCACCCGGGTGCGCTGCGAGCGCGGATCGGT
>JAJYDP010000845.1 GCA_021777365.1 Chloroflexota bacterium
CTCGATGCTCAGGTGACGAAGGTATCGACCGGCGTGTACACGTACCTCGTCGACACGACCGCTCTCGCCGGGCGGTGGCAGTACCGCTGGTGGTCGCCTCCCGGCGTCGTCCAGACGGCCTCGGCCGACGAGTTCTACACCGACCCGTTCCCTGCCATGACGCCCTGACGGGAGGGACGCGATGCCGACTCCGTTCATCACCCCGGCCTACCTCCGCCAGTCCGGGCTCGGCGTGTCGTGGTCGAGCTTCCCCAAGCAGGGCGCCTCCGCCGAGGAGTCGCTGGCCGCGCAGCTCGACGCCTGCTGGTACGCGACCTCCACGATGGCGATGGAGGCCAGTCAGGAGCTTCGCGCCAGCATCACGACGGAGCAGGACTACGGCCCCGACCGCACCATCACGATCCTCCCCAACCTCTTCGGGCGCTACCAGCTCTCGCGCTGGCCGGTGCTCTCCATCGTCTCGGCCCAGTGGTCGGGCGCGACGCTCCCGGCCACGTGGCAGAGCATCGCGACGCAGTACCTGTCCACCGAGACGAGCTACCTCGCCCCGTACGGGAGCATCGTCGGGGACGGCGCCGGGCAGGGGCCGAACGCCGTCCTCGTCGCGCCGGGCTTCGTGTCGTGGTGGGGCGGGCGCAAGGGCACGCTGCTGCAGGTGACGTACCTCAACGGCTGGCCGACGTGCGGCATCGACCAGTCGGCCGCCGCCGGGGCGACCTCGATCCACGTCGACGACATCACCGGCTGGTGGAACGGGACGGCCGGCGCGCGGGGGACGATCTACGATCCGCCGTGGCGCGAGGACGTGACGGTCACCGGGGCGCCGACGCCCGACGTCTCGGGAGCGACCTCCGGGCCGGGGACGCTGCCCGTCTCGGCGCTCCAGTTCCCGCACGCGCCGACCGAGGCGTCCACCACGACGCCGAACCTCACGGTGCTGCTGACGACGATGCCGCGCTCGCTGCTGCAGGCCGGGCTGTTCTTCGCCTCGTACTACGCCCTGCTCCGCGGCTCGCAGGCGGCGGTCATGCAGACGGCCGGGGGCCAGAAGCTGTCGGGGTCGGGCGCCGTGGACGCGTGGTACGACCGAGGCAAGAAGATCATCGCGCACTACGCCCGGGTCCAGTTCTGACATGAGCCTGAACGCCTGCCAGCTCCAGATCCGGACCCTGCTCGACGGGCTCCAGACGCCGGGGATCACGACGCCGCTGACGGCGTACGTCGAGCCGCCGCCGCTGGTGGACACGACCGCCGGACCCATCGCCTACGTCTGGGGCGGGAGGGGCGACGAGCGGCGCGCCACGATCCCCCGCGGCGGCCTGTCCCCGTTCCCCGGCGGGGCGCAGAAGCGCGTCGAGCACACGGCCGACATCGTGCTCCAGTGGTCATGCGAGATCGGCACCGAGTACGAGCAGCTCTTCCCGCTCGTCATCGACGCGGTGCGGGCGCAGCTCCGCGGGCAGTACGACCTGCGGACGACCGTGACCGACCCGACCACGGGCGAGGAGAGCGTGATGACCGACCTCGGCGAGCGCATCATCTGGGAGTACGCGACGCCGGTCGCGACGACGCCCGAGGGCCAGCAGATGCGGATGAACCGCGCCAACGTCCGCGTCATCTTCCACGAGTGGATCAGTGGGTAGGTACCGCGTCGACCCCCGCAGGGTCCGGGTCGTCCAGATGGCGGACGGCACGCGCTACCGTCCGAGCCGCGACGGCGTGGTGACCGTCGACCCCCGCCACGACGCCGAGATGGCCGGGTCCGGCGCGCGGCAGAGCTGGCGGGCCGAGACGTCGCTGGAGCCGATCCGCACGGCGTTCGCCGGGGACGGCCGCGCGTGCCCCACCTGCGGCCGGACGAACTGGCCGTGGCAGGGGACGTGCGGGCGGTGCGGGGAGGTCCTCGACGACCGCTAGAGTCGTGGTGCGCTCCCGGTGTGTAAGATGGGAGCGTTATGACGGGACGCCCCACGGATCTCGCGCAAAGGTTCTGGTCGAAGGTCGACCGAGACGGGCCGGTACCCGTCTCCCGGCTGGACCTCGGCCCTTGCTGGCTCTGGACTGCCAGTCGGGATCGCCACGGATACGGGCAGTTCTCAGTGTCGCACGGCTCCATCAAGCGAGCCCACCGAGTCGCATGGCAACTCACTTACGGCTCGCTCCCAGACCTCACGCTCGACCACCTCTGCCGGAACCCGGCGTGCGTTCGCCCGGATCACCTAGAGGCTGTCACTCTACTCGTGAACATACGACGCGGCATAACGGCCACCAAGACGCACTGCGAGCACGGGCATGAGTTCACGCAGGAGAACACCTATCTCCGACTCCGGGGTCGCGGCATCCGGATCTGTCGTGCTTGCCGACGCGAGCGGATGGCCCGATACCACCGGGAGGGACGGCTCGGTCGTCGTGCCGTTCACCGATCTGGCGCCGCAGACGCGAGAGGCCCTAGAGGCTGACGGCATCGCAGCACGGTACGTCTACGTTGGCGACCACGAGTGGGCGTACTGGAGACTGTTGTCCTCGATCTGGGCCGCGCAGAAGACGGTCCTGCTCATCGAGCACGACATAGTCGTCGCTCCGGGAGTCGTGCAGGCGCTGCTGGACTGCGAACGAGACTGGTGTGCGGCTTTGTACCAGATGGGGCAGCACGTCGGCACCGGGTTCGGCTGCACGAAGCTCTCCGGCTCCCTGATGGTGAGGATGCCCACGGTCGTCTCGCGCATCCTGCCGCAGCACCGAAGCTGGACGGCGCTCGA
>JAJYDP010000846.1 GCA_021777365.1 Chloroflexota bacterium
CGGCTCCCGGACGGCCTGTGGAACGATGTCCAGGATGCCATGCGCGAGGTGGAGCGGGAGACCGGCAAGCGGTTCGGCGGGCGAGACAACCCGCTGCTGGTGAGTGTCCGCTCCGGCTCGAAGTTCTCGATGCCCGGCATGATGGACACCGTCCTCAACCTCGGGCTCAACGAGGAGACGCTGCCGGGCCTGATCGCGCTCACGCAGAACGAGCGCTTCGGGTGGGACGCCTACCGGCGCTTCATCCAGATGTTCGGCCGGATCGTCATGGACGTGGACGGTATCCGCTTCGACGAGGCGCTCGAGGCCGCGAAGGAGCGGCACGGCGCGAAGGCCGACACGGACCTCGACGCGGCCGCCCTGCGGGAGCTCGTCGGCGCGTACAAGGCGATCGTGAAGGAGGCCACCGGCCGCGAGTTCCCCACCGACCCGGACGAGCAGCTCGACCTGGCCATCAAGGCCGTCTTCGGCTCCTGGTTCGGCAAGCGCGCGGTGGACTACCGCAACTACAACAAGATCGCCCACGATCTCGGCACGGCCGTCAATGTGGTGACGATGGTCTTCGGGAACATGGGCAACGACTCCGGGACCGGCGTCGCGTTCACGCGCGACCCGAACACCGGCGAGAAGGTGCTCTACGGCGAGTACCTGACCAACGCGCAGGGCGAGGACGTGGTGGCTGGCATCCGGACGCCCCAGGAGATCGCCCATCTCGAGCAGGAGCTTCCGCAGGCGTACCGCGAGTTCCAGGAGATCGCCCAGAAGCTCGAGCGGCACTACCGCGACGTGCAGGATCTGGAATTCACCATCGAGCGCGGTCGCCTCTTCATGCTGCAGACCCGCACCGCGAAGCGGACCGCGGCCGCCGCCGTGATGATCGCGGTCGACATGGTCGCCGAGGGGATCATCAGCGAGGCCGAGGCGGTCGAGCGGATCGAGCCCGCGCAGGTCGACCAGCTCCTCCGCGCGCAGTTCGACCCGAAGGCGCGCCAGGCGGCGCCTCGCATCGCGAAGGGCCTGAACGCGTCGCCGGGCGCGGCGGTCGGAAGGGCCGTTTTCGACGCCGACACGGCGGTCGAGTGGGCCGGGCGTGGCGAACGCGTGGTGCTGGTCCGCATCGAGACGTCGCCGGACGACTTCCACGGGATCGCCACCTCCCATGCCGCGGTGGTGGCCCGCCAGATCGGCAAGCCGTGCGTGGCGGGCTGCTCGGAGCTGCTGGTCGACTACCGCACGAAGTCGGCCACCGCCAACGGCTCGGGCTTCCGCGAGGGCGACCCGATCAGCGTGGACGGCTCGACCGGGGAGGTGTTTCTGGGCGCACTGCCCACGGTGGCGGCACGCTTCGAGGAGCAGCCCGAGCTCCAGCGGATCCTCGGCTGGGCCGACAAGATCCGGCGCCTGCAGGTCTGGACCAACGCCGACAAGCCCGAGGAGGCCGCCCAGGCCCGCGGCTACGGGGCACAGGGGATCGGCCTGTGCCGCACAGAGCACATGTTCCGCGAGGGAGAACGGCTCGAGATCGTGCGCGACGCGATCCTCGTGGCGTTTCAGGCGACCAGGGCCAGGGAGCGCCAGGCGGCCGGCGAGACGCTGGGCGATGCCGACCGGGACGCGGTGGCGCGGTTCGACGCGGCGATCGCCAAGCTCGAGAAGCTCCAGCAGGGCGACTTCGAGGGTATCCTCTCCGCGATGAGCGGCCTGCCGGTCGTGATCCGGCTGATCGACCCGCCGCTCCACGAGTTCCTCCCGAAGCACGACGAGCTGATCGTGGAGGTCACGCAGCTCCGCGAACGCCAGACGCCTGAAGACGATCCGGGCTTCGTGAAGGCCCGGACGATGCTGGCGGCGGTGGAAGCGCTGCGCGAGCAGAACCCGATGCTCGGCCTGCGCGGCATACGGCTCGGCCTGATGATCCCGGACATCACCAAGATGCAGACCCGGGCCATCCTGAACGCCGCGATCGTGGTGCGCCGCGCCGGGGGCGACCCTCACGTCGAGATCATGATCCCGCTCGTGGGCCACGTGAACGAGCTGGCCGCGAGCCAGACGCTCCTCGAGGCCGAGGCGAAGACGGTCATGGAGACGGCCGGCACGCCGGTCGACTACAAGTTCGGGACCATGATCGAGGTGCCGCGCGGCGCGCTCACCGCTGACGAGATCGCGAAGTACGCGCAGTTCTTCAGCTTCGGCACCAACGACCTGACGCAGATGACGTTCGGGTACAGCCGCGACGACGCGGAGGGCGGCTTCCTGCTCGCCTACGTCGAGCGGAAGATCCTGCCGTTCAACCCGTTCCAGACGCTCGACCGCGCCGGCGTGGGCCAGCTCATGCGGATCGCGGTCGAGAAGGGTCGGGCGACGCGGCCCGACATCAAGCTCGGGATCTGCGGCGAGCACGGCGGCGACCCCGAGTCGATCGCCTTCTGCCACGAGATCGGGCTCAACTACGTCTCCTGCTCGCCATTCCGGGTTCCCGTGGCGCGCCTCGCCGCGGCCCAGGCGGTGCTGGCCGGGGAGCGCGACAGGTAGGCTCGGGGGGCGACCACCATCGCCGGTGGCCGCCCCGGACCGCCCCGGCAGGCCCTCGGTTACCGGCCCGGCGAGGACGGGCAGGGGCACCCCGCCCCGGATCGCCAGCGGCGCCGCGTCACTCGGCCAGCGCCGGCCTGCCCTGCACTCCCGACCAGCGAACGATGCGATCCGCCGACGTGGCCTGGACGAGCAGCGTGAACAGCACGATGCCGAACGTGATCCCC
>JAJYDP010000052.1 GCA_021777365.1 Chloroflexota bacterium
CCTCGGCCCTGACGGAGAGCCGCTGGCGGGGGAGGGGGCCGAGCTGCGAACGTTCCCCGACGAGGCGGGCGCGTACACCTTCCTCGGCCTCGCCTGGATCCCGCCGGAACTGCGCGAGGATCGTGGTGAGATCGAGGCCGCGGCCGCGGGTCGCCTGCCCCGGCTCATCGAGCCGGGCGACCTGCGGGGGGACTGCCACTCCCACTCCGACTGGTCGGACGGGGTGCACACGGTGGAGCAGATGGCGGTGGCGGCCCGTGCACGCGGCTACGCCTGGCAGGTGCTCACCGACCATTCCTTCGGGCTGGGGATCGCCCGAGGCCTGTCACCCGAGCGCGTCGAGCAGCAGCGCGCCGTGGTGGCCGACCTGAACGAGCGGTTCGCGCGCGAGGCGCACGATGGGGCCGCGCCGGCCTTCCGGCTCCTGCACGGCTGCGAGCTGGAGATCCACGCGGACGCCGCCCTCGACTTCGCGGACGAGGTCCTGGAACGGTTCGATGTCGTGGTGGCCGCGCTCCACGTGTCACGCCGGCAGTCGCGCGGGCAGCTGATGGCCCGGGTCACGGCCGCCCTGCGGAGCCCGCACGTCGACATCCTGGCGCATCCCGCGGGGCGCATCGTGGGCGGGCGCGAGGACCTGGACCTGGACTGGGATCGGGTCTACGAGGAGGCCGCCCGCACCGGCACGATCCTCGAGATCGACGGCTCGGACCACCGGCTGGACCTCTCCGACGAGCGCGCCCGGCGGGCGGTCGAGCACGGCTGCCTCCTTGCCATCGACTCCGACGCCCACCGCCTGGAAGAGCTCGACGCGATCCGCTGGGGCGTGACCACCGCCCGGCGGGGCTGGGTCGAGGCCCGGCACGTGGTCAACACCTGGCCGCTGGAGACGCTGCTCGACTGGGTTGCACACAAGCCGGCCCGGGTGGCGGGTACCATCGGGGGCGATGCGAAGTGACCGGGGCCGAACCGTCGAGCTCGTCCTCCTGACCACGGGGGCGGCCGCGGTCGGGATGCTCCTCGACGGCCCCGCGCTCTGGCTGGCCGGGCTCGCCCTGGGGGCCCTGGCCGCCTTCGGGGCCTTCGCGATCCTGGTGGAGCACGAGCCCCGCGGCGTGCCGATCGAGCAGCTGACGCCGCCGGCCGTCGCGGCGATGGGGACGCTCGGCCTCGCCCACCTCGCCGGCGTGAGCCTTCTCGCGATCCCCGCCCTCGTGCTCGGGGGCGCGCTGGTCGGGGCGAGCGTCTCGCTGGAGCGCCGGCTGCTCGCGCCGGTCGGCGAGGAGCTCGAGCGGCGGCGCAACATGCTGCAGCAGCTCGCCATCCTGGTGGCGTTCGCCGGCTTCAGTGGCGTGGCGGGCGCCGTCCCGGGCGGACTCGCCGAGCCGGCCGGCCTCGGCGCGTCGCCGCCGCTCGACGAGCGGCTCCTGGTGCTGCTGGTGGTGGCCGATGCGCTGGTGGCCTTCCTGCTGGGTTACCGGCTCGCCGCGCTCCGGATGGTCCGCGTGGGAGATGCGGCCTTCGCGGCGGGGACGTTCGCGGTGGTCGTGGGCGTGGCCGCGGCGGTGCTCCGGGCGCTGGCGCTGCCCCGGCTCGTGGGACCGGCGGTCCTGGCCGCCGTCTTCGCGCTGTGGGCCGCCTACCGCGCGGCTCCCGGCTCCGAGCGACGGTCGTTCTCGTGGCTCTGGGAGTACGGGATCCTCTCGCTGGCGGCGGCGCTGGCGGTCGCCTGGAACCTGCTCCTGCGCTGATCCGCGGGCCCGCCCCCGAGGCGGCCTTCCCACCCGGCTCTCCGGGCCGCCCAGGGGGTTCGCTCGGACGGCGGGTCAGCGTTCGACCAGGGCCAGGCGTGCCAGCAGCACCTTGAGCTCGGTGATGATCTCCGGGTCGTCCTCGGCGTCGAGCAGCATCCGGAGTCCGGCCAGGATCAGCTCGAGCTCGTCCGGCGAGAGTTCCACGCTCACCCGCGCGATGCTCACGGGTTCCTCGATGGCTTCCACGGTGACGCCTCCCGTCGAGCCGATCGTAGCGCCTGGACACGCCACGGCAAGAGCCGATGCGGATGGTTTGACAGCGGCGCACCGCGGATGGTACATAACACGCGCCCCACGTCCGCCGTGTCGTCATGGGCGTTGCACGGCGCACCGGGCCCTGAGCCTGATCGAAGGAGTCCATGAGCTTCCCTGAACTCGCGGCTGCGGCCAGCGCAGGCGCGTCCACCGTCCGACTGAAGAGACAGCTCGTCGAACAGGCCATCGCCGCCGCCACCAGCGCCGACTGGGGCGGCGCCGCCGAGGTCAATCGTCGGATCCTGGAGCTCGGCCCCGACTCGGCCGCGGAGAACCGCCTCGCGAAGTCGCTGTGGGAGCTGGGCGAGCTCGGCGAGGCGCGCGAGCACTACCAGGCCGCGCTCGCCCTGGACCCGACCAACCGCATCGCCGAGCGCAACATCGATCGCCTGCGCGTCCTGCTCGTCGAGGCGGGGGACCGCACCACGCCCGCCCAGGTGGGGGACAAGGCGCCCGTCGGCATCTTCGTCGAGGAGACCGGCAAGACGGGGTTCGCGGGGCTCTACGAGCTCGCGCACCCCCGCCAGCTGGCGCAGGTGAACCCGGGCGACCTGGTCGAGCTCGTGCCGGACGGCAACCGCCTCCTGGCCCGCTCCAACGGGCACCACATCGGCACCGTGGACCCCAAGGTGGCGGCGCGCCTGATCAAGCTGATGGCCGAGGGGAACCAGTACACCGCCGGCGTCACCAGCCTCGGTGACCGGGACGTCCGGATCATCATCCGCGAGACGTACCAGGATCCCCGCAACTACGGCAAGGTCTCGTTCCCGACGGCCGCCAAGGCATCGGACCTGCGTCCGTACACGAAGGGCACCCTGATCCGCGAGGAGCTCGACCTCGAGGAGGACCTGGAGTACGACGAGGAGGACGAGTCCCTGGAGGACATCGACCGCGTCGTGCCCTCGCAGGTGACGGACGAGGAAGCCTTCGTCGAGGAGCCGGACGAGCTCGAAGAGGAGGCCTAGCCTTCCGCCGCCGCCTCCCGCCGCCCCGGCGGCGGCCGCGGCAGCGCCGACGCCGGCGTGACGCTCCGGCCCTGGCGCCGGGCCGACGCTTCAGCCTCGGCATGCCCTGTCTCCGCCGGCCGCGGCCGGCTGGCGGCGACCGCTAGACTTCGGCGAGATGCCTGAGACGCTCTCGTCGCTCATCCGGCCCGAGCTCGGCCCCGTGCTGCCCACGTTCGAGCGCCTGGCGCCTCCGCCCCCGCTGAACGTGGTCGCCGCGGAGATCGAGGCGCGTTCCCGGCCGGGGGACGTGGTGGTCGACCTGTTCGGGCGCGGGGGATGGGTGGCGCGGACCGCCATCGGGCGCCTGCGGCGGAGCTACACGTTCGAGTCGGCGCCGCTCACCCGGCTGCTCGCGGAGATCGTCCTGCGGCCGCCCGACATCCGCCACTTCGACGCCGCGGTGCAGGCGCTGGCTGCCCACCCGCGCGGCGACGGCAACGTCCGCCAGTCGATCGCCGAGCAGTTCGCGTCACGCTGCCCGACCTGCGGCCGGGCCGTCACGGTGGACGAGTTCGTCTGGGACGGCGACGCGGACGCGCCGTTCCGGAAGAGCTACCGGTGCACGACGTGCCGTGACCAGGTCGGCGGGGGAGAGCAGCGGACGGCTGCCACGGACGCGGCGGATGCCGACCGGGCGCGGGGCGCCGCCTCGGGCAGCGGCGACCTCGATGCGCTCCTCGGCCGCTACGCGGTGGTCGCCGGATCCGACGACCTCCCGGCACAGCTCCTCTCCCTGTACACGCCCCGCACGCTCGCCGCCTTCCGGGCGATCATCGAGCGGCTCGACGGCGACCTCCGCGCCGCGCCGGTCGAGGCGGCCCTGCGGCTCGCGTTCCTCCACGCGGTGCTCCCCGCCAGCAAGCTCAACAGCTACCCGGGGCGGGTCGCCGCACTGCGGATCTCGAACGGCCGCGTCCGCCTGCCCGGCGGGCACCAGTGGCGCGAGCGGAACCCGTGGCTCCTCTTCGAGGAGGGATGCCGGCTGGTGCGCGGGTTCGTGCAGCGCGTCCAGGCGCTGCCCGGCGGGCAGGTGCAGGCGCGCATGGGCGACGACCTGCTGGACCTCGCCGATGCGACCGCCAACGTGGTGCTGCGGCGCGGCCTCCCCCCGGTCCCGGAGGGTGGCGGGATCCGGGCGCGCCCGCCGCGCCCCGACCCGCGGGTCCGCCTGGTCCTCACCCAGCCGCCGCTGCGCTGGTCCACCGAGTCGCTCTCGTTCGCGTACCACGCGACCTCGCTGGTGCTCGGCCCCGACGCCGCCGCCACGCTGCCGCTCGAGGGCCTGGTGGGCCCCGCGGCGAAGCCCGGATGGGGCTGGGAGGCCACCGCGCTGGAACGAGGGCTCGGGGCCGTCCGGCCGATCCTCGCGTCCGACGCGCGCGCCGTGGTGATGCTCGAGCCGGGCGGCCCGGAGGCGCTGGTCGCCGGCGCGCTGGGCGGAGTGGGCGCGGGCTACCGGCTCACCAGCGCCCTGCTCGCCGAGGCCGACGAGCAGGTGGGCGGGACGCTGGAGTTCGGGCTCGCGGCCGGCGGGGGTGAGCACGCCACCCCGGGCGCCGGGGCGGACGGCACGGCCGACGCCGAGGGCAGCGACCGGTCGCGAACCCCGGGCGGCATCCGCGGCGACGGCAACCGACCGGAGCCTGCGGGATTCCAGCTGGCGGCGGTCGAGCGGGACGTGACGGAGACCGCGGTGGCGATCCTCCAGGCGCGTGGCGAGCCGGCGCGCTTCGAGCGGCTGCTCGGCGAGATCCTGGTGGGTCTCGACCGGGCCGGGCACCTGCGCCGGCTGGTGGGAACGCGGACGTACGGCGAATCGGCGGCGCGGGCGGAGCGCGCGGCGGTGGCGCTGGGGCTGCTGGGGGAGCGTCCCGCAGCTGGCCCGGCGGGCGGGCCGGCCGGGCTCCCCGGCGAGCATCCCGGCGCGGAGCAGCCGGGGGACGTGTCCGCCCCGGCCGAGTCGCCGGTGCCCTCGCGCGGCGCGGACCACGTGACCATGCTGCTGGAGCTGATCCAGGGGGAGCTGACCCGGCAGAAGCACCCCCGGCTCGTCGAGGTCGAGCCGGGCCGCTGGTGGCTCCGCGACCGGCGCGACGTGGACGGTGCGGCCATCCCGCTCTCGGATCGGCTGGAGTGGGCGATCTTCAGTCTCCTCTCCACGACCGGGGGCCTGAGCGAGGCCGCCTTCTACGACCGCGTGGCCACCATGTTCCGCGGGTACGACGCCCCCGACCAGTCGCTGGTGCGCGCGTGCCTGGAGAGCTACCGGAGCCGGGCGTCGACCGCCGACACCCTCATGACGTCGGACGAGCTGCAGGCGCGCTACCGGGAGCACACCGACCTGGTGGGGCTCCTCGTGGAGTACGGCCACCGGCTGGGGCTGCGCGTGTGGGTCAGTCCCAAGGAGCAGAAGCGCCCTTACCGGGGGCGACCGCTGGGCGACCTCCTGTCCGATGTCGAGGCTCGGGCGTACCTGCCCCTCATGTCGCGGGGCCCGGTGGAGGCGCTCGAGTCGGTCGACTGCATGTGGTACCAGCGCGGGCGGGCCACGCTGATCTTCGAGGTCGAGTGGACCGCGATGCTGGCGGAGGCCGTGCTGCGACGCGGGCGGATGATCCCCCAGGACGACAGCGTGGTCCGGTTCCTGGTGGTGCTGCCCGAGCGCGTGGAGCTGGTGCGGTTCAAGCTGGCCCGCTCGCCGATCCTGCGTGCGGCCCTGGACGAGGGGAACTGGCACATCGTCAAGGCGAACCACCTGCGCACGCTGGTGGCCCGCGAGGGCGCCGACCTCGAGCGGTTCGAGCCGTACCTCGGCCTCGACCCGGAGATCGAACGCCAGGGGGAGCAGCTCCCGCTCTTCGAGTGAGGCCGATGCGCCGGGGATTGCCCGGCCGCGACTGATTCCCGGCCGGCGGTCGCGGTGATCGCTGCGACCGGCCGCCGGCCGCCGGCCGACGCTCCCGGACCCGCCCCCGACCGCCTCGTCAGCCCCGGGCGATCGCGTCGACCGCCTCGACCAGCCGGTCGATCTCCTCGATCGTGCTGTAGTGCGCCAGCCCCACCCGGACCATCCCTCCGGACTCGGCCAGCCCGAGCGCCCGGATCAGCTCGTAGGCGTAGTAGTCGCCGTCCCAGGTGCAGATGCCGAGCGAGCCGAGCGCCGCCGAGACGTCGTGGGGGTGGTGTCCCTCGAGCGTGAAGGCGACCGTGGGACAGCGTTCGTCCACGCGCGCCGGGTCCGTGATCCCCCGGATGTGCAGGCCCGGGATCGAGCCCAGGCCGTCGACCAGGCGGGGCGTCAGTGAGCGCTCGTAGGCACGGATGGCGGTCATCGCCGCCCGGAGGCGCGCCGGTCGCCCGCCGTCGGCGGCTCCCGGTTCGCCGGCGGCCCCGCCCTGCGTCGCCCCGACCCACTCGAGATAGCGGAACGTGCCGAGCAGGCCCGCCTGTGCCTCGTGCGCCTGCGTGCCCGTCTCCAGCCGCGAGGGGAGCGTGTCGTCGGCGGGCCGGACCTTGTAGACCGGCAGCGCCTCCAGCAGTTCGCGCCGGCCCCAGGCGAGACCCATGTGCGGCCCGAAGAACTTGTACGGCGAGCAGACCAGGTAGTCCGCGCCCAGCGAGACGACGTCGATGGGCACGTGGGGCGCCGCGTGCACGGCGTCGACCCATACCCGCGCCCCGGCGGCATGGGCGGCGTCCGCGATGCGCCGGACGGGGTTGATGGTACCGACCGCGTTCGAGGCCAGGCCGACTGCCACCAGGCGGGTGCGGGGGCCAAGCACCGCTTCCAGGCCCGCCAGGTCGAGCGTGCAGTCGTCGAGCCGGACGTCCACCCAGCGGACCGTCGCGCCGCGATCCTCGGCCACGGCCAGCCAGGGCGCCACGTTGCAGTCGTGGTCGAGCCGGGTCACCACCAGCTCGTCGCCGGGCCCAAGCGTTCGACCGATCGCCCGGCTCAGCGCGAACGTGAGGGAGGTGGCGTTGGCCCCGAACGCCACCTCGTCCGGAGCGGCGCCCAGGAAGTCGGCGGCGGCCGCGTGCGCTTCGGCGAGCAGCGCGTCGCTCTCCTCGCTGGTCGGGAAGGCGCCGTGGGTGTTGGTGTTGCAGGTCGTCAGGTAGTCGCGGATCCCGTCCAGGCAGCTGTCGGGGACCTGGGTGCCGCCCGGTCCGTCCAGGTAGGCGACCGGGTGTCCCTGGACCCGACGCACGAGGGCGGGGAAGCGGCGGCGGACGGCGGCGACGTCGAAGGCGACTGGGTTCGGCATGCGCCGAGTGTAGCCGTGGCCGGTGGAGGGCAGCCGACCGGCTTCGCGGCCGGCCACCCGCGGCCGGTGGACGTCCGGCGTTGGCTCCGCGGCCGCGAGGATCACGCCACGCCGTGCATCGGGCGGAGCGGACCACTGGCGCACTTGCGACGACTAACGTAGACTGAGGCGGTCTGCTCAACGAAAAGAGCGCAACATGGCCAGATGCATCGCGTAAATCGCAGATGCGGACGGCCGGGGAGACCAGCATGGCCATCCAGAACCCCGCCCGAACCGAAAAGCCGGCCGCCAGCGTGGTACGGGCACCGGACCTGCCGCGTCCGCGCCAGGCGGAGACATACCGGCGGGCGACCAGGGTGCTGCCGGGCGGCGCGAACTCCAACTTCCGGGCGTGGGGCGAGCGCACCGTCTACGTCGACCGCGGCAGGGGCGGGCGCGTCTGGGACCTGGACGGCAACGAGTTCATCGACCTGCGGATGGGCTACGGGCCCGTGATCCTGGGCCACGCGGACTCCCGCGTGGACGACGCGGTCAACGAACGGATGCGCCGCGGGGTCAGCTTCTCGCTCACCTCCGAGGACGAGGTCCGGGTCGCCGAGTTGATCACCGAGCTCACCTTCTGCGACATGGCCCGGATGACCGTCTCGGGCACCGAGGCCACCATGCACGCGCTGCGCGTGGCGCGGGGCTTCACCGGGCGCGACAAGATCGTCAAGTTCGAGGGCCAGTACCACGGGGTGCACGACTACGCCCTGATCAGCGTGCTGCCGAACGATGTGAGCGCGCTGGGCGATCGCGAGAACCCGGTGCGGCTCGCCTGGGGGCGGGGCATCCCCCGGGCGATCACGGAGACCGTGATCCCGGTGCCGTACAACGACCTGGTGACGCTGCGACACGTCTTCGAGCGCGACGGCGACGACATCGCGGCCGTGCTGATCGAGCCGGTGCTGGGGAACGCACAGGGGATCCTGCCCGCTCCCGGGTTCCTTCAGAGCGTACGGGAGATGACGCGCGAGTTTGGCGCGCTGCTCATCTTCGACGAGGTCAAGACCGGGTTCCGGTTCGCGAAGGGCGGCGCCGCCGAGCACTTCGGCGTGACGCCCGACCTCGCGACGTACGCCAAGGCGATGGGCAACGGCTACCCGGCGGCGGCGTTCGGCGGGCGGCGCGACGTCATGAGCGTGCTGCCGGCGAACGTCAGTCACGGTGGCACCTACGCGGGCAACCGCGTGGCGGCGGCCGCGGCGGTGGCGACGCTGACGATCCTCCGCGACACCCCGGCACTGGAGACGATCCGGCGGACTGGCGAGGCGGTGCAGCGCGGCCTGGACGAGGTGATCTCCCGGCGGGGGGTCCCGCACGTCTTCACCGGCCACCCCGCGATGTTCGGCGTCATGTTTGCCGAGGCGATGCCGACCGACTACCGCGGATGGGCCGGCACGGACCACGAGCTGTACGACGCGGTGGCGGACGGCATGATGCGTCGCGGCGCGATGCCGGAGCCCGACTCGCGGGAGCCCTGGTTCATCTGCGAGGCGCACGCCGCGGACGACACGGTCGACCGGGTGGTGGGCATCTTCGAGGCGGCGCTGGACGAGGCGCTGGAGGAGCGCGCCCGGGCCTCCTGAGCGCCGGCCGCCGGCCGGCGACCGTGGCGCGCCCCCGGTGTCGGCGGCGCCCGAGGGCCCGTACGCGCCGAGGTCCGGAGACGCGCCGGGCTTTGGCACGCGCCGGGGGCTTCGGCATGCTGGTGCTTCGGCATGTGCGGAGCGCGCGGTGCTCCCCTGGCAGCGCAGTACGCGGGGAGGTTTCGGCACGCGCCGAGGTCCGGAGACGCGCCGGGGCCTTGGCACGCGCCGGAGCTTCGGCCGGTGACGAGTGTCCGGTGCGCCCCTGAGAAGCCGGGGGTCGCTGCACCCCGGCATGCCAGGCCCTCTCCGGCGCGTTGCCCGACGGCCCGGGGGCGATTCCCACCAGGTGCACGCAAGCGACGCACGGCGACCGCACTCTGGGCGCCGAAGTCGCCTCGGGGCCCGCCTGCGTGCGCCGAGTGCACACATCGGGCCGGATCGGGCTCCTTGCGGTCGACCACGTGCGCCACGCGAGCATCAGCGACAGATGGTGGGCCGCACCCGTCCGCGATGGCGGCGATCCGGTCGCGAATGTGCACCACGTGAGAAGCGCGGCCCCCGATGGCGGCGATCCGGTCGCGAATGTGCACCACGTGAGAAGCGCCGCCCCCGATGGCGGCGATCCGGTCGTGAATGTGCGCCACGTGAGAAGTCGGCCGGCTCGAGCACCACGGGCCACGGAGTCTCGGGCCGCGGGCCCAGATTGGAGTTCGGGCCGCAGGCCCGGACAGAGTCTCGGGCCCCAGGGCCCAGATGGGGCCCCCAGGAGCATGCCCGTGTGACTGCCGGCGCCGATCGCGCGGCCGCGCCGAGCGCCCGGCCGCGCTGAGCGCCTGCCACCAGCCCTGTGCAGCACACTGCACCAGCTCCGAGCTCTCGCCGGTCCGAGCCCGGCCGGCGAAGCGGGACGTCCGGCGAGCATCCCGTGGTGACCTCGGGGTAGAGTGCACCCGACGCAGGGAGGGACAGATGCGGGCCGAGGGCACACTGGAGATCGGGGCGTCCCGCGACGCCACGTGGGATGCGCTCACGGATCCGTCCGTTCTGGCGGCGTGCGTGCCCGGCGCCGGGTCGGTCACCATCGAGCCCGTCGGGCCGACCGAGCTCGCCCTGCGCGGGCGGATCGGGCAGGGACTGTTCAGCCTGCCGGCAGAGGGCCGCGTGCAGCTCAACGACCTGGTACGCCCCGGAGCCGCGGCTGCGAGCCTGCGAGGATCGGTGGCGGGGACGGCACTCGAGGCAAGCGCGCGGGTGACCCTCGAAGAACCCGCGCCCGACCGCACCCTCGTGCGCTGGACCGCCGACGCGTCCATCGCCGGACCCCTGGCAGCGATGGCCGGCCCGTTCCTTGACCGCGAAGGCCCCGGCCTCGTGGAACGAACGCTCGCCTGCCTGAGAACGCGCCTCGAGACGAGCGACGGGGCCGGCCTGCCATGAACCTTCGGCTGGACACGCTGCCCGGGTACGCCCTCGTCCTGGGTCCCCACGCCGTGCTCGGGGACCTGTTCATGCTGATCCTCGCGACGCTCCTGGCGCTCTGGCTATCCCGCCGGCTCGTGCGCCGGACCGTCGCGGCACTGGTGAACCGCGAGGCCACCGAAGGGACGGCCCAGGAACTCTCCGCCATCGAGATACGCAAACGCAGCGAGACCCTGCAGGGCCTCGCCGACGGGATCGTCCGCGCGCTGATCCTGATCGTGGCGTTCGTCACCGCCCTGGACAAGTTCGGGCTGAACATCGGCCCGGCAGTCGCCGGCCTCGGGATCGCCGGCGTCGCGCTCGGCTTCGGTGCCCAGAACCTGGTGAAGGACTACCTCGCCGGCATGTTCGTCCTGATCGAGAACCACTACTCCAGGGGCGACGTGGTCCAGATCGCCGGCGTCAGCGGGACGGTGGAGGACTTCACCCTGCGGCGCACCACGCTGCGCGATCTCGACGGTACCGTCCACATCGTGCCCAACGGCCAGATCACCGTGGCCAGCAACATGACCCGGGTGTGGGGCCGCATCAACGTGGACGTCACGGTCGCCTATGGCAGCGACATCAACCGGGTGATCGAGGTCGTCAACGACCTGGGGCGGAAGATGGCCGAGGAGCCGGAGTGGAAGCGGCGCGTCCTCGAAGCGCCGCAGGTGGCCCGGGTGGAGGCGCTGTCGGAGACCGGGGTGACGCTCAAGATCCTGGGCTCCGTGCGGGCCACGGAGCGCTGGGCGGCCGCCGGCGAGCTCCGCAAGCGGGTGCTGGATGCCTTCCGGGAGAACGACATCGAGATCCCGCGGGCGCAGCGCTTCTTCGTGGCGCATCCGGGGGCCGGGGGGCCGCCGTCGGCACCGACCGACGAGGACCTGGCGGCCGGCTCGGACTGATCTCCGCCGGCGGACTCGACCGCTTGATGCCGGGCGTCGATCCGACGGGCCCGCGAGGCGGGCGCGGCCCCGGGGAGATCTCCGCCGGCGGGACTCGGCCGCGCGATGCCCGGGCGACCTCCGAAACTGATCGTTCTGCTGTAAGGAACGCCCACCTACAATGCCATCGTGCCGTTCGAGCTGTTCCGGCATCGCGAGCACAGTGCGTCGACTCCGGGGGGCGTCGGGGCCCCGTCCGCGGACGACGCGGGTTCGGCTGCGTTCGAGGCATTCACCGAGGATCGGCGGATCACCGGGCATGTTCGCGTGGAGGGCCGCCTGTCCGATGCGCTGAACCGGCGCGAGCCGCTGGCCGTCACCGGCGTCAGCGTCGCCCCGCTCGAGAGCCGCGATCAGCTTGCGGCGGCACCCGAAGTGCACGCGCTGGACCCCTACGAGCTGGTCGTGGTCGCGGCCGGTCCCGACAGCCAGCCGGCGCTCTCTCCCGAGCAGCGCGCCGCGCTGCGTGCCAGGAAGACCCGCTACGAGGTCTGCTTCGAGCTGACCGGGGCATACGTCTGTGGGGTGGTCCACCTGCATCCCGGCACGGATCCGGCCGACCCGGTGTCGTATCACAGTGAGCTCTTCGTGCCCGTCACCGAGCCGGCGGTGCGCGTGGCCGGCGTCGAGCTCGCGGATCCGGCGCCGGACGTGGTCCTGGTGAACCGGGCCTACCTCCAGGCAGTCATCCCGGTGGACCGTTCATCGGGAGCGTGGGTGATCGACGTGGCGGAGGAGCCCGACCAGTCCCGGGCAGCGCTGACCGGGGGGGCGTCCGATCCGGAGACAGCGTCGGCCTGAGTGCCCGGGGCAGGCGCGCAGACGGGGACGCGCCCGCACGGGGCCGGGGACCGGTGCGCGCTCACCCCTCTCGGCCTCCGCCCGGGGTGGCGTGCGGCCCCGGGGTCCCGCGCACCGGTTCGGGCCAGCCGCGGTACTGTGCGCCTGTGATCATCGTTCGACATGCATCGCCCCGCTGCGGGGCCGGCCGGCACGGACTCCCGGCAGCGATGCCGGATCGAGCCGGGTCGTGTCCCAGCCTCCCGACTCCCCGGATGTACCGTCCGGCTGCCGGAGACAGTCGCCGGTGACCGAGCCGGAACCGCCCCAGCTGCCCCCGGCGCCACCCGTCCGATGGGGCCCGCCGGACGGCGACCGGGGCCCATGGTCCGCGGACCGTCGCCCCGGCGCTGGCAGCGGCACGGGGCCGGGACCGGGGCCCGACCGGCCATCCTTCCGGGCGCGCGTCGCGGCGACGATCGTTGACCTGGTCCTGGTCGGCATCGCGTGGTTCGTGGCCGTCTGGCTCTTCCTGGAGGTGCTCACGCTCACCGGGGCCATGGATCCGGCCACGCTCGAGTCTGCCTCGCTCGGCTCGACGGCGCTGACCGACCAGCAGTACGCGCTCGCGATGTTCGCGCTGGCGATCCTGTTCGTGCTGCGCGGCCTGTATCTCGTCTACGCGTGGTCGGCGGCTGGCGCGACGCCGGGGCAGCAACTGCTCCGCCTCCGCACCGTCGATGCCCGGACCGGGAACCGGCTCTCGGTGGCGAGGGCGGCCGTGCGCTGGATCGTCGGCGAACTGCCGGGGCTGGGACTGTTGCTGGGCCCCGGTATCCTCGCGTGGTATGCGGCGGTCGCCCTGTCGATCGTGCGCAACAGGGAGGCCAGGGGCTTCCACGACCTCGCGGCCGGCTCGCGGGTCGCGCGTCGCGTCGTGGGGGCCGCCACCACGCAGGGAGGGACGCAACGATGACCGACGCCATGGGGCCCGCCGGCGGTCCGCCCGGCCCCCAGCAGGACCCCGGCTCGCCGCCCGGCGGGTGGCCGCAGTCCCCGCCGCCGTCGTCGAACTGGTCACAGCCCGGGGCTCCCGCCAGCTGGAGCCCGCCCCCGGTTGCGGCCGGACCGGCCGCTGGCATCACGTACGCCGGCTTCGTCGTGCGGCTCATCGCCTACATCATCGACGGGATCCTGCTGGGCATCGTGGGCGGCATCCTGGCCGCGTTCGTGGTCGGGGCGTCGTTCGCCACCGGCACGATCGGGCTCGGGGCGCTCGGGATCGTGGCCGTCATCAACCTCATCCTGTCGGCCGCCTACTTCATCTACACCTGGACCCGGATGCGCGCGTCCCCGGGCGACCGCCTGCTGGGACTGATGGTGCTCAACGCCGCCGATGGCGCTCCGCTCACCTCGAACCAGGCCACGATGCGCTGGCTCCTGCTCGCGGGCCCCGGCGCGCTGGCCAACCTGGGGACCTACGGTTTCGGGGTCGGGGCCCTCGTCTCGCTCCTCGTGTTCGTCTGGTACGTCTACCTCGCCTGGAGCACGGCCACCGACCCGCGGCGGCAGGGATTCCACGACAAGTACGTCGGATCGGTGGTGGTCAAGG
>JAJYDP010000847.1 GCA_021777365.1 Chloroflexota bacterium
ACACGCTCGACGATCAGCGTCTCCGCAACCACGGCGCCCACCGCCAGGACGGAGAGGCCGCCCACGAGCGGCAGGCGGTCGACCTCGAACGGCATGGCATAGGCGACGAGGAGGAGGCCGAGCGCCGCCAGCGAGAGCCGAACAGGGGGTGCGGCGACCACGATGCCTGAAAACGCGAGTGCGGCAAGCAGGCAGACGAGGGCGAGCCCCGCGCCGCTGATGAATGGCACCGCGCCCGCCGTCGGGGCGAGCTCGCCCGTGAGGAGCGGTCCCAGGTCGTGCACGGGTAGCTCGATCGCGATGAGGTGCCCGATGGCAAGGCCGCCCATGACGATCGCGGCGAGGCCCGCGAAGCGGTGGCTCCGCCATCCGTGGATCCAGGCCAGCACCGTTGCCTCCGCGGTCCAGCCGAGAGCCACGGCCGGACCATTGAGCGCGATCGGTACGGCGAGGGTCAGTGCCGCGATGCCCACACCGCTGACGAGCATCCCGAACGGGTGGATCTCACCCCGTCGCCACAGGAACCACCCGCCGACTGCGAAGTGTCCCAGGGCGAGGGCCACGAGCAACGCGCCGCGCACGACACTCGGTTCGTCGCGAAGCACGTACAGGCCGGACCCGGCGACGAACACCGCATTCAGCAGCACGAGGCTCACCGTGGGCCTGCGGAGGAGGTTGCCCGGTCTTCGATACTCCTCGCCGCCCGCGGCGAGGAGGTTGAGCATCCAGAAGCCCGCGAGCGACACGAGTGCCGTCGCCTGCAACGGGTCGCTCACCAACCACGCCACGAGCTGGGGGGCCGAGAGCAGGAACGCCAGCGGCGGAAGCCAGCTCCAGGTGCGGGCCAGCGCGATGAGCGTCGTCCCCACGAGCAGCGTGGCCAGGTAGCCGATGGTGACGATCGTCGCCGGGGCCCCGAGAATCGGCGGTGCGACGAGGACCGCCGCGAGCCCGTAGGCAGCGACCGCCTGGGAGTCGGCGCGGACGGCGATGGCCGCCGCACCGATGGCCGTCACCAGCGTGGCGGCGAGCCCGATCTCGGGTGGGATCAGGCCGTAGAGCCTGGTCGCCGCGAAGAGCGCCAGCGAGATCGCGCCGAGGCCCACCGCCGTGAGGACGTGGCCGAACAGCGGCTGGTGGCGGTCGAAGGACCAGGCACCGCCTGCCATCAGGACCACGCCGGCGGCGAATCCTGCGACGACGCGAGCCTCTGGGCCGATCCATCCGCGACTGAAGGCGAGGCTGAGCAGGAACGCGATGCCGATCAGGAGCGCCGCGCCGCCCACCCAGGCGAGGAGCCGGCCGGTCAGCCGGAGCTCGAGGTCGGCGAATGACGGCCCGGCGGACGCGGGTGGCGCCGGGGCAGGTCCGCGATCCACGGGCGCAGCCGGTCCGGCCTGGCTCTGTGCTGCGGGCGCCCAAAGCGCCCGGGGGGACCGGGGCGGGGGATTCGACGTCGACAACACCGGCGGAGCTGACGTCGGCGGGGCGGCGAGCGGGAGCCACGGCCCGGTGGCCCGCGTCGTGGTGGGGGCTTCGCTCGGGGCGGACGCCGTCGAGGGCCACTCACGATCCAGGCGGGCCAGCCGGTTCTCGAGGCGGAACAGTTGCAGCTCGAGCCTGGCGAGGCGAGATTCGATCCGATCGAAACGGGTGTCGGCTTCCGGTGGCTTCCCGTCCATCGTGGGCCCTCCCTCGCACCCGGGCAGTCCGGGGGTGGGTCTCGCCAGTGGCTCGGCGCAGTCCCAGCGGCCTGGGCATGGCCGCGCGTCGACGCCCCCGCGTCTACGCCGATTCTCTCACGGCGGTACAGGCGCTCGGGCGAGCGAGCGTCCGGGAATGTGCCCGGACGCCCAGCGGGCTCGACGCTGAGCGAGAGCGGGCCTGGCCTGTCCTGGTCGCCATCGCCTCAACGACGGCTGCGTGCCGCGTTCTCCTCGATCCGCGCCTTGACGAGCGTTCTCACGAGTCCAGCAGGGAGGGGCTTGTCTGCGTGGAAGCGGATCGTTCCCTTCCCCGTGTGGTAGGGCTCCAGCTCTTCCCGGTGCGCCTCGATGACCTTCACGCTCATGGGGAAGAGGCTGCAGTGGTCCTTGAACGCGGCGTAAGACACGAGCAATCGACCGTGGTCCTTGAACGCCGGCATCTGGTAGCTGATCGTTTCGGTCGCGTCCGGCGCGGCGGCCCTGATCGTCTTCCGAAGCTCCTCGAGAGCGGCGCGTGATCCCTCTGGAAGGGTGGCCAGATACTCCTCGACGCTGGCTGGTGCGGCCATGCCCGTCTCCTTCCGTGACGGCCAACTCTTCGGGAGATCATTCCACGTTGGACGCGTTGGCATGGGCCGAACGGGAGCCGGCAAACGGGGAGGCCCCGACCCGTCAGGATCGAGGCCCTGGGGGCTGATCAGGGGCCTCGCGCCCCGCGAACAGCCGCCGGACCCCACCCTCGTCCCGTGCCTGCGCACGCTTGACGTTCCCCGATTACTGCGCCCTGATCACCGGGAACTCGACGACCGTATTCACCTCCTCGGGTGGCGTCCCGGGCTCGCTCAGGTAGACCTCGCGGGGAGGGCCCGCCATGACGAGTTCGTGCGCGCGTACCCACTCCGCCAGCGTGTCGTAGGCGACGCCGAGCGTCTCGTACGGGCCGACATGGAGGAGCGACACGAACGAGCCGGCGGGCAGCTCCTGTATCTGCCATCCGCCGGGCGGGTTGATCACCCGGGAGACCGGCGCGCAGATCTCGATGTCGAACGGCTC
>JAJYDP010000848.1 GCA_021777365.1 Chloroflexota bacterium
TGTTCCTCTTCGGGAGCAGCGACGCGCGGTTCTTCCGACGGTTGGGCGCGACCGCCTACGGCGCGGCCCTGATGAGCGACCGCATCCCCTTCGGGGAACTCGCACGGATGCTCCACGGCATCGACGAGCGGATGGATCTGGAGTCGCTGCGCCTCATGGCCGCGTTCTGGATCGGAGTGCCGGAGCGTATGTTCGGTTCGCGGCCGCTCTCCCCCGACGCGGATCAGCCCGCCCCGCCGGCCCGTCGCGCTCACGGGCTTCCTCGCTGACCACTGGGCTTGACAGCGGGACCATCTCGCCCACGATCATGGATTCGGGCATGAACAAGCGCCCCCGGACGGACTCGAACCGCCGACGCAGGCCTTAGGACGGCCTCGCTCTGTCCACTGAGCTACGGGGGCGTGCCGGTGATTGTACGGCGGCGGCGTGGCGGCACGGCTCGTCCGGACGTCGTGGCGGGGTCCGTGCGCACGCCGGCCTAGAATGGCGCCCGTGTCCCGCCTATCCCCCTCCCCGATGCTGACCCTGTTCACCCGGCCCGGCTGCCATCTCTGCGACGACGCCCGGGCCCGGCTCGACGCGCTGCTCGCCGAACGGGTTGCGGCCGGGCGATCGATGGTCGCCGTGGTCGAGGTCGACATCGAGGCGGACGCCGCGCTTCTGGCGCGCCACCACGACACGATCCCGGTGCTTGCGTCGGGATCCGAGGAACTGCCGCTCGCCATGCGCCCGGACGCCCTGCGGGGATTCCTGGCGCGCGTGCTGGACGGCGCCGACGCGACCCGTGCCTGACCTGACGCTCGCCGCGGCGCTGCTCGCCGGGCTTCTCAGCTTCCTGTCACCCTGCGTCCTGCCGGTGGTGCCCGCCTACCTGGGACAGCTCGGCGCGATCGCCGCCGGGACCGGGCCGGCGGCCGCACCCGGACTCATCGGCACGCCGGCGCTCGCGGGCATCCCGCTGCGCGCGTCGGGCGCCGGATCCGCCGTCGGCGTCGGCCCCGCACGACAGGCCATCGCCACGCGCTGGGCCGTCATGGCCCACGCCGTGGCCTTCGTCGCCGGGTTCGGCGGCGTCTTCACCGTCCTCGGGGTCACCGCGACGTACGCCGGCGGCGTGCTTGCCCCGAACCTGCCCGTGCTCCGCCAGGCCGGCGGGATCGTGCTGATCGTCCTGGGGCTGAACCTTGCCGGCGCGCTGCCGATCGGAGCGCTGGCCCGGACCTGGCGCCCGCTCGAACCGGCCGGACCGGTGCCCCTGGACGGGGCGCGGCGTTCGCCGCTGGGTGCCTTCGGGCTGGGTGCCATCTTCGCGCTCGGCTGGACGCCGTGCATCGGCCCCACCCTGGGCGCGATCCTGGGTCTCGCGGCCCTGGGCCCCAGCGTGCAGGCGGGGCTGCTGTTCGCCGCGTACTCCCTCGGCCTCGGGCTGCCCTTCATCGCGCTCGCGCTCGCGATCGACCGCGCACCCGGGCTGGTGGGCGCGCTCCGACGACACGCGCGGGCGATGGAGCTCGCCGGCGGCGGGCTCGTGATGCTGGTCGGCCTCAGCCTGCTATTCGACTGGCTGGGCTGGTTCTCCGCCAGCTTCAGCTACCTGACGCCGCGTGTCTGACGAGGGGGGCGGGAACGTGCCCGGGTCCCCGGGCTGGCCCGAGCCCGCCTATCCCCGGGAGGGTGGCGAGCGGCAGGCCCCGACGGCACCCCCGGGCCCGGCACCGGCGGGTCCCCGGCGCGGGCTGGTGGGTCCCTTCACGGGCCGGCAGCTGCTCGTGGTGGTGCTGTCGGTGGTCCTGGTGGCGGCGGCGTTGAAGCTGGTCACCACGCCCCTCGCGCCGTCCAGCCCACCGGTTCCCACCCCGGGAACCGCCTTCTACCGCTTCGCCCCGGCCCAGGTCGGGCTCCAGCCCGGCGACCGCGCCCCAGAGCTCGCCGGCACCAACGCCGGGAAGCCCGTCCAGCTGACCGACCTCAACGGCCGCCCGATCCGGCTGGCGAGCTTCCTGGGCCATCCGGTCTGGATCAACTTCTTCGCCTCGTGGTGCCCGCCGTGCCAGTCCGAGACGCCCACCATCGAGGAGGAGTACGAGGCGCACCGGGCGCAGGGCCTGGTGGTGATCGGGGTGAGCGTGCAGGAGTCGTCCGTGCCGGACGTGCAGCACTACGCCCGGACCTATGGGCTCCAGTACACGATCGGGTTCGACGGCACGTCCGCCGTCTATCGCACGTACCACGTCTACGGGCTTCCCACGCAGGTCTTCATCGACCGACAGGGACTGGTGCACGCGGTCTGGAACGGGCCGGTGACCAGGGCCCAGGCGGAGCAGTTCCTCGCGCCGTTGCTGGGCTCGGGCGGCGCGTCGGCCCTGCCCTCCACGCCGTAGCCGCCCTCGGCCCGCGGCCGGGGCTGGGCTACAGCGGCTCGAACCGGTAGCGGTCGCGGTCCGCCCGGAGCCGACCCACGGGCGTGTCCGCCTCATGGGAGAGGACCACCGTCCAGCCCTCCTCCACCGCCCGCCGGAAGAGGCCCACCTTCACCTCGACACTGGTGAGCGGGAAGTCGTCGAACGAGGTCACCCAGCGCGGGTTGGCGCTCCAGGGCCGCATGAAGAGGTCGCCGAAGAACCCCACCGTGCGGTCGCGGCCGCGGATCACCACGGCCTGGTGTCCGCCCGAGTGTCCTCCCGTCCGGATCGCGGTCACGCCGGGCACGAGCTCCGCCTCGCCGTCCACGGCGCCGGCCCAGCCGGCCTGCTCG
>JAJYDP010000053.1 GCA_021777365.1 Chloroflexota bacterium
TGTCCGGCCTGGCGCGGGCCGTCGCGGACGCGAGGGCACGCCGGTCGGAACTGCGGCGGGACGACGCACCGCTGCTCCTCGCCACCGTGCACGGCACGAAGGGCCTGGAGTTCGACCACGTCGCGGTGGTCGGCATGGACGAGGGGCGGTTTCCCAGCGCGCGGAGCATCGAGGAGTCGGACGAGCCCGGTCGGACGCTGGAGGAGGAACGGCGGCTGGCCTATGTCGCCTGGACGCGGGCACGCCGGTCACTGACGCTCGTCTACGATCCGGGCGCCCCGTCCCCGTTCCTGCGCGAGGCATTCACGGACGCGGAGCTGCGACCCCCGGGCACCGGCGTTCCGCGATACGCCGGGGGCGCCGGCACGCCACGAGGCGTGCCGGACCGCGCGTCCGCCGTTCCGCCGGGCCCTGCGCCGCGGGAGTGACCTCCGTCGGCCCTTCCGGCGGGAAGCCAGCCAAGCCCTGCGCCGCGGGAGTGACCTCCGTCGCGCCGACGACCGGGCCCGCTCGCGCGCCGGGGGAGACGATCCCGCCGCGCGCCGGCAGTCCCGGCCCGCTACGGCTTGGGGATACTCAGCTTCTCGCCGATCTTCAGCATGTTGGGATCCTTCAGCTGGGGATTGGCGGCAATGAGCTGCTTCACGTATTCGGCGACCGAGACGCTCCCGTGGAACTTCTCCGCGATCCCCCAGAGCGTGTCGCCCTTCTTCACGGTGTAGCTCGTCGTGCTCGTCGCGGGCGCGAGCGAGGGAGCGGGGGTCGGTGTCTCGAGCGCGGGCGCGGCCGTGGGTGCCACGAAGGATGCGGCGGGCGCGAGCGACGCGGGGGCCGCACTGGGCGTGGCGGCCGAGCCTCCACAGGCGGCGACGATCGACAGGAGGGCCAACGCAACCACAGCCGCACGGACACGCATGGCTTGCCTCCGACACCCCTCGCGCCGCCCGATCCCGAGCGCCGGACACTGCGCTCCGACCAGTCTAGCCAGCGCGTCCAGCACGCGCGATGCGCGTCGCCGCCCGCGAGGTGCCGTCGCCCTCAGGGGACGGGGCGGGCGTCCCGGTGCCCGAGCAGCAGGGGCACCCCGACCGCCACCGCGCCCAGGGCCAGCAGGCCGCCGGCCGCCACGAACACCGCGCCCAGGCCGCCGCCGACCAGTACCGCTCCGATCGACGGCCCCACGATCCCGGCCACGTACAGGGGCAGGTAGACGAGGTTGAGGGTCGCCGAGCGGCGCTCCGGCGAGACCTCCACCGCCAGCAGGCCGAAGATCATGGCGCTGACCGCCGCCACGCACGCCGACCAGAGGATGACCGCGACCGCGAGCGCGCCGACCCCCGGCATGGCGGGCATGAGCAGCAGACCGAGGGCGCCGCCGACGAACGAGACGGCCAGCACTGGACGGAACCCGAACCGGTCGCCCAGCGGGCCGGCGATGGGCGAGGCGAGACCGCCCACCAGGGCTGCAGTCCCCGTCACGAACCCGATCGCCGCCGCCATCTCGTGGCCCTGCCCCACCAGCCGCTCGACGAGCAGCGGCAGGAACGGGTTGGCGATCTGCCGGGCGAAGAAGGCTAGGCCGAAGACGAGGAAGAGCCTTCGCACGGCCGGGTCGTCGAAGACACCCCGGACCGCGCCGAAGGCCAGCGACCGGACCGATCCCTCGGGCACGACCTCGGGCCGCACCTCGCGGGATCCGAAGGCGAGCAACAGCGCCACGACCACCGAGAGCGCCGCCGAGAGCCAGTAGACGCTGGCGACCGGCATCCCGAGCGCGCTGATCATGATGCCGCCCATCCAGGGCCCCACCGCCATTCCTACCGGCGAGGTCGCCCCGAACAGGGCGATCGCGGTCCCCAGGCGCCGCCGCGGCGTGACGTCGCGGATGGCGGCCAGCATCACGCCCGTGTTGCCGAGCTGGAACCCGACGAGCAGCAGGCTGAGCCCGAGCTGCCAGGGTGTCCGGCTGAGGGCCACCGCGCCGAAGACGACCGCCTCCACGACCGCGCTGCGGATGATCACGGCCTTGCGGCTGTACTTGTCCGCCCAGACCCCCCACAACGGGACGATGGGGAGCCCGAGGACGAACACGAGGGAGCTCAGGACACCGATGGTGCGCCCGATCTCCGACTGGGGCACGCCCATCCCCTGCAGGTACGGGAGCATGAACGCGAAGACCTGGCTGACGCCGAAGGCCTCCACGAACGAGGCGATGCCGTAGAGCGTGAGCAGGACCACCCACGGCTGGGCCGCCCGCGGCACTGCCGCCGGCCCCATCGCCGCGACTGTCGAGTCACCGGCTCCGGCGCCGCGTCCGGCACCGGCTCCCGGGTCGCCCCCCGCGCCCGCCCCGAAGGAGCCGCTCACGTCCCGGTGGCCTGGCGGCGGTCGAGCAGGAGCTGCAGCCGGTCCAGGGCATCGCGCAGCCGCAGCGCGTCGTCCGAGTCCCACGCATCGAGCACCGAGTCCCGCGCACCGAACGCCGCGCGCGCCCGCCGGGCGGCGACCAGCAGGTCCGCCCGGTCGCCGTCCTCGAAGACCGGCACGAGCGGCTCGAACAGGGCTGCCCAGCGCGCGTGGCCCAGGAGGCGCAGGACGCCGACCGCGTCCCGCACCAGGCGGGCGACCCGCAGCGCCGCCTCGTCGAGGGCGGGATCCTGCCAGCGAGGCGGTCCCGCTGGACGACCGGGACTCACGGAATGGCGTGGCCGCTCGCGGGCCCGAGCGGCCCTCGCGGGCGCGGCCGCAGGTCGGTCACGCGCGACCGGTGGGCGGCGGGAATGGCGGGACGACGCCGCTGCCGGGTGCCGCGGAACTCCGCTCCAGCGTCAGCGTCATCCGCTTCCGCTCGGAACCCGCGATCAGGATGCGCAGCGAATAGTCCCCGGGCTCCGCGAAGGTCAGGTTCCAGAGGTCGAGGGCGAACGTCACCGACGTGTCGCCTCCGCCGGCGGCCCATCCGTCCGCGCGGATCTGCGCCTCGGCCCGGGAGAGCTCCGTGCCGTTCGGAGCGAGGAGGACGAAGCGCAGGTCGTGTTCCTGGCCGAGCTCGGCCGCCGTGACGGTCAGGCCGATGACCAGCGCCAAGTGTGGATGGACGAGGGGGAAGGAAGGACCCCCGATGCGGGTCACCCCGCCCCCGAGGACGTTGAACTTCTGGCCCGGGCGGGCGTCCGCCGCGTCGGCGAGGAAGGCGAAGTCGATGGAAGGCATGGGTGGATGCTACCGTGCCGGACCCTGCCCCCGCGCGTGCGCGCGCCTCGGGCGCCGGTCGAGGGCACGCGCATCCGTCCCCGCCGCAGTCCGGCGGGGATGCGCGTCGGGGCCGGCACCGAACAGCGGTGACCTGCGGCGGGGACCTGCGGCGGCTACGCCTCGATGGGTCGCCGCTCCGCCCCGGCGCGCTTGGCCACCTGGCGGGCGCGGGTCGGCCGTCCGGGTGCCCGCCGGTCCGCGCGGCCCGCGGCCTCGGCGAAGGTGACGTCCGTGAGCGGCACCAGCGGCTCGCCGCGCAGCACGCGGCCGAGGTACTCGCCGGTGGCCGACTCCGGCACCTCTGCCACCCGCTCCGGCGTGCCCTCCGCCACCACCAGGCCGCCGCGCGCGCCCCCCTCGGGGCCCAGGTCCACGATCCAGTCGGCGGTCTTGATCACGTCGAGGTTGTGCTCGATGACGATCACGGTGTTGCCCGCGTCGACCAGGCGGTGGAGCACCTGCAGCAGCTTCTCGACGTCCGCGAAGTGAAGGCCGGTGGTCGGCTCGTCCAGCACGTAGACGGTCCGGCCGGTGGCCCGCCGGGAGAGCTCGGTGGCGAGCTTCACCCGCTGCGCCTCTCCGCCCGAGAGCGTGGTCGCGGGCTGGCCCAGGTGGATGTACCCGAGGCCGACGTCGTTGAGGGTCTGCAGCTTGTTGCGGATGGCGGGCACCGCCGAGAAGAGCTCCAGGGCATCCTCCACCGTCATCTCGAGCACGTCCGAGATGGACCGGCCCTTGTAGTGGATCTCCAGGGCCTCGCGGTTGTAGCGCTTGCCCTTGCAGACCTCGCAGGGGACGTAGACGTCCGGCAGGAACTGCATCTCGATCTTGATGATCCCGTCGCCCTTGCAGTTCTCGCAGCGGCCGCCCTTCACGTTGAAGCTGAAGCGCCCCGCCCTGTAGCCGCGGAGGCGCGCCTCCGGGACGCCGGCGAAGAGCTCGCGGATGGGACCGAAGACGCCGGTGTAGGTGGCCGGGTTGGATCGCGGCGTGCGGCCGATGGGGCTCTGGTCGATCTCGATCACCTTGTCGACCGCGGCCAGGCCGTCGATCCGGTCGTGCTCGCCCGGCTCGTCCCGCGAGCCGTAGAGCACCTTCGCCAGACCCCGGTAGAGCACCTCCGTCACCAGCGTGCTCTTGCCCGAGCCGGACACGCCGGTCACCACCACGAACGTGCCCAGCGGGAAGGCCACGTCGATGTTGCGCAGGTTGTGGGCGCGCGCCCCCCGGATCACCAGGAACGAGCCGTTGCCGGGGCGGCGTCGGTCGGGGATGGGCACGAACGCCTCGCCCCGCAGGTACGCGCCGGTGAGGGAGCGCGGCTCGGCGAGGATCGACTCCAGCGGTCCCACGGCGACCACCTCGCCGCCGTGCTCGCCCGCGCCGGGGCCGATGTCCACCACCCAGTCGGCCGTGCGGATGGTCTCCTCGTCGTGCTCGACGACGATCAGCGTGTTCCCCAGGTCCCGCAGCCGGGTCAGCGTCGCGATCAGCTTCGCGTTGTCACGCTGGTGGAGCCCGATGGACGGCTCGTCCAGGATGTACAGGACGCCCATCAGGCTCGAGCCGATCTGGGTGGCCAGGCGGATGCGCTGGGCCTCGCCGCCGGAGAGCGTCTGGCTTGTCCGGTCGATGGTCAGGTAGTCGAGCCCCACGTCCACGAGGAAGCCCAGGCGGGCCCGGATCTCCTTCAGCACCTGCCGGGCGATGGTGGCCTCCCGCTCGCTCAGGCGGGCGGGCAATCCGGTCGCCCAGTCGAGCGCGTCGGTGACCGACAGGGCCGTGACCTCGGCGATGGTCCGACCGTCGATGGTCACGCTGAGCGCCTCGGGTCGCAGCCGCCGGCCCCGGCAGACCGGGCAGGGGCGCTCCACCATGTAGCGCTCGATCTCCGACTTCACGTACTCGGAGTCCGTCTCCCGGAAGCGCCGCTCCAGGTTGGGCACCAGCCCCTCGAAGGTGGCGTCGTACGTGTTCTCGCCGCGGTCGTGCTGGTAGCGGACCACGACCCGCTCGCCACGCTCGGCGTAGAGGACCAGGTCCAGCGCCTCCCGGGGCAGCTCGCGCACCGGGATGTCCGTGCGGAAGCCGTGCCGCTCCGCGATCGCCTCGATGATCCGCAGCTGCCAGGAGTTCTCCATCGGCATCCGCGTCCACGGCTGCAGGGCACCTTCCCGCAGCGAGAGGTCACGGTTGGGGATCAGCCGGGCCGGGTCGATCTCCAGGCGCACGCCGAGGCCGGTGCAGGCGGGGCAGGCGCCGTGGGGCGAGTTGAAGGAGAAGCTGCGCGGCTCCAGCTCTTCCAGCACGGTGCCGTCGAACGGGCAGCTGTAGCGCTCGCTGAAGCGCTGCTCCTCGAACGCGCCGGCCTCCGCCGGTGCGACGACCATGACGCCCTCGCCCAGGCGAAGGGCGGTCTCCACCGAATCCGCCATCCGCCCGAGGTCCGGGTCGGGGTGCCCGGGACCGTAGGGCATCCCGTCCGGGTCCGCGTGGCGGACGATCAGGCGATCCACCACCACCTCGATGGTGTGGCGCTTGTACTTGTCGAGCGAGCGCGCCTCGTCCAGGTCCAGCAGCTCGCCGTCCACCCGGACGCGCACGAACCCCTGCTTGCGCGCCGCCTCGAAGACGCGGTCTCCCTCCGTCTTGCGGTCCTTGACCAGCGGCCCGAGGATCAGCAGACGGGTCCCATCGGGGAGTTCCCCGATCCGGTCCACGATCTGGGGAACGCTCTGGCGCGCGATCTCGCGGCCGCACTTCGGGCAGTGAGGGTGGCCCACGCGGGCGAAGAGGAGGCGCAGGTAGTCGTAGATCTCCGTGACGGTCCCCACGGTGGAGCGCGGGTTCCGGCTGGCACCCTTCTGGTCGATGGAGATGGCCGGGCTCAGCCCGTCGATCTGGTCGACGTCCGGCTTCTCCATCTGGCCGAGGAACTGGCGCGCGTACGCGGAGAGGCTCTCCACGTACCGCCGCTGCCCCTCCGCGTAGATGGTGTCGAACGCGAGGCTCGACTTGCCGCTCCCGGAGAGCCCGGTGATGACGACGAGCCGGTCCCGCGGCAGCTCGACGGTGATGTTCTTGAGGTTGTGCTCCCGGGCCCCGCGAACGACCAGCAGTTCCTGCGGCATACCCGGCAAGTGTAGCCGGTCCGCGGAAAGTAGAACAGATGTGCTACTCGGCGGAGGACGGCAGGCGCTGGCCCTCGAGCCAGGCCTCCGCCTCGCGCCGGGGGCGCACGAGCACAGCGCGGCCAGCGGTGACGGCGACCTCTGCTGGCGCGGCGTGCGACAGGAACCACGGCATCGACTGGGTGTAGCCGTAGGCGCCGGTGTCCAGCGCCACCACGAGGTCGCCGGGCCTGGGCTCCGGGAAGGCGTCGATCCGGTCGAGCACGTCCAGCCCGGTGCAGAGAGGGCCGACGAAGTCGACGGGGACGCGCGGGCGGGCGCCGGGTGCGACGACGGGCGCGTCGGGGGCGATGGTCGAGACAGCTGCGTCCGCGTCGGCGACGAGCCGGAGACGGTGGTGGCGTCCGACGAGCGCCGGCGCCAGGAGGTGGTTGATCCCCCCGTCGAGCACCGCGACGTGCCGCCCCCGCAGCCGCTTCACGTCCACCACCCGCGCGAGGTAGGCGCCCGCGGGGCCCACCAGGAACCGCCCGGGTTCCAGGACGACGCGCGTGCCGCGTGTGGCCGGGTCCGCGGCCAGCGCCTCGTCGAGGCGCGAGAGGATCCCGCCGAGCATCGCCAGGTCGAGCGCGGCGTCGCCGTCCGCGTACGGGATCCCGAGGCCACCGCCCGCGTCGATGACCCGCAGCGGGAAGCCCGCCGCGAGCGCCAGGTGTCGCCCGGCCTCCACGGTCCGCCGGGCGTGCGCCGCCAGCACCGCGGCATCGCGCTCGGCCGATACTCCGAACGAGTGAACACCCAGGCACTCGAGCCATCGCGACCGCACGCACGTCCGTGCCGCCGCCAGCGCATCCTCCCACGACATCCCGAACGCCTGGTCGTCGTGGGCAGGCAGGCGGATCAGCACCGGGGCGATCCGTCGCGCCTGCGCGGCCACCCGTTCCAGCCGGTCGAGCTCGCCGGGCGACTCCACCACGACCGCGCGGACGCCGGCCTCCACGGCGCGCGCGAGCAGGGCGTCCGACTTGCCCGGACCCGTCAGCATGGTGCGTGCCGCGGGGGCGCCTGCCCGGGCGGCCGCCGCCAGTTCCCCGGCCGAGGAAACGTCCACCCCGGTCCCGGCCGCCACCGCGGCGGCGATCACGGCGAGTGAGGGGTTCGCCTTGACCGCGTAGGCGATGTCGAAGCGCGCGGGCAGCCACGCGCGGAGCGCACGCACCCGAGCGTCCACGAGGTCCAGGTCGTACACGTAGAGCGGCGTCCCGTGGGTCCGTGCCAGCTCCTCCGGGTCCTGCCCGGCCAGGAGACCCCGGCGCCAGATGCCAGGGTCGGCGGTCATCGCAGCGCCGCCTCGAGCGCGGTCCGGGCGGACGTCCCCGTGTCGCGCATCTTCACGATCGCCGCGCACTGCAGGCCGATCCCCTGCGCCGAGGCGAACGCACCGCGCGCGGGCCGGGTGGCGGGGACCACCACGGCACCGGACGGGACGGCGAGCGGGGCCTCCGGCGTCCCCTCCAGCACCCGCTCGCCGACCAGGTCGTAGAGCCGGCTCGTCCCGGTCAGCACGACGCCGGCGGCCAGCACCGCGCCGCGGCCCACCAGCACGCCGTCGAAGAGCCCGCACTGGGCGCCCACGAACGCGTCGTCCTCCACGATCACCGGTCTCGCATTGGCCGGCTCGAGGACGCCGCCGATCTGCACGCCTGCGGAGAGGTGGACCCGCGCGCCCACCTGGGCGCAGGAGCCCACCAGCACGTGGGAGTCGACCATGGTCCCCTCCCCGACCCAGGCGCCGACGTTCACGTACGAGGGCGGCATGATCACCACGCCGTCGCCCAGGTACGCGCCGGCACGCACGCTGGTCCCGCCGGGCACGACCCGCCAGGGGCCGTCGAGCAGGCGTTTCGTCGGGAGCGTGGCCCGGTCCCGGAAGACGAGGACATCCGCCACCTGCCACTCGCGCATGGCAGGTTCCCGGAACAGCCCCAGGAGCTCCCGTCGCAGGTCGGGATCCACGCGCCAGCCATCGGGCGAGGCTGGGTCCGGCCAGGCCGCCCGCCGCCGGCCGGCGTCCAGGTCGTCGAGCAGCGAGGGCAGCGCGCGCGGCTCACCCGCCGCCCTCGCCGTCGCCGCCGGCACGGACGCGCGCGCGCTCATGCCCGCGCCGCCGCGACACGACGCGTCCGTGCCACGCCGTGGGCCGTGGTCCACGCCGTTCCAGCGGTCGCCACCGGTGCGCCCGGCTCGGCCGTCAGCAGGCCCTCGTCACGCAGCAGTTCCTGGAGCCGCCCCCGCCACGGATCCTCCAGCGGGAGGAGCGGCAGGCGCAGGCCATCCCCGATACGACCCATCATGGCCAGCGCGGCCTTCACGGGCACCGGGTTCGGGCCGCCGCGGAAGTTCGCCCGGAAGAGCGGCAGCCAGCGGGCATGCAGCGCGCGTGCCCGGTCCCAGTCGCCGCGCAGAGCCGACGCGCACAGGTCGGCCATCGCGGCGGGGATCTCGTTCGAGGCCACGCTGATGACCCCGTCGCCTCCCATCGCCAGGGCGGCCAGCGTCCAGGCGTCGTCCCCCGCCATCACGGCGAAGCCCTGCGGTCGGTCGCGGATGATGGTGGCGATCTGCTCGAGGTTGCCCGACGCCTCCTTCACCGCCACCACCCGCGGGTGCTCGGCCAGGCGCAGCACCGTGTCCGCCTCGACGTTGGAGCCCGTCCGGGACGGCACGTTGTAGACGATGATCGGCAGCCCGCCCTCGTCGGCAACGGCGGTGAAGTGGGCCGCGAGCATCCGCTGGTCGGGACGGTTGTAGTAGGGCGCCACGACCAGTGCGGCGTCCGCGCCGAGCGCGGCGGCGCGCCGCGTGGCGCGGATGGTGGCCGCGGTGTCGTTGGTGCCGGTGCCCGCGACCACGACGGGCCGGGCGGTCGCCTGCCGGTCGGTCGCCTGCCGGTCGGTCGCCTGCCGGACGCCCGCACTGCCGGAGGGCGCGCCCGTCGCCGTGGCATGGGCCAGGGCCGCCGCCTCCACCGTGGCGGCGATGACCCGCTCCCGCTCGTCCGGCGAGAGCGTGGGCGCCTCCCCGGTGGTGCCGCACGGGACCAGGCCGTCGATCCCGGCCGCCACCTGCCAGGCGAGCAGCCGCCGGAGGGCCGGCTCGTCGACCGCCCCGTCGGCGTCGAAGGGCGTCACGAGCGCGGTGAACGCTCCGCGGATCAAGGGATCGCGCGTCTCGATATCCCGGGTCGTTCCGTCGTTCGGGTTCATCGTGTGCCTCCTGCGATCTCGGCGCCGACCAGTTCGTCGACGACGCAGTCGAACGTGTGGATGCCGGGGCACCGGGGAGACCGGAGCAGCCAGTCGGCCGCGGCAAGTGCCCCCATCGCGTATGCGGAGCGGTCCCGCGCGGTCAGGCGCAGCTCCACCGTCTCGCCCGGCGCATCGAAGCCGACCAGGTGCATGCCCGGCGACGAACCGGCGCGCACGCTGGCCACCTCGAGCTCGTCCGGGGCCGGCGGGCCGTCGCGCGGGCCCTCGACCATCCGCGCCTTGGCCGGATGGCCGTCCACGATCCGCCGCCCCAGCTCGAGGGCCGTGCCGGAGGGGCGGTCTGTCTTCCCGCGGCGGTGCCACTCCACCAGGTAGGGGTCGTAGGCGGGCAGGGCACCGAACATGCGGCTGGCCGAGGCCACCAGGCGCCCGAGGAGGTTGACGCCTGGACTGAAGTTCGCGGCGACCACCGCGGACGCGCCGTGCCGTGTCAGCAGGGCGCCGATCTCGGCCGGCGTGACGCTCCAGGCCGTGGTGCCGATCACGAACGCGCGACAGCCCCCGGCCAGTCCGGCCGCCAGGTTCCCCAGGACCGCCGTGCCGCGGGAGAACTCGAAGACGACATCCGCCCCGGCGAAGGAACCCGGAGGATGCGTGCCCGCCGGGCGCCCCAGCACCACCGCGGTGTCGCCCCGCTCGACCAGGCCGCCCGCCACCGCACGGCCCATCGGGCCGTCGCCCATCACGATCGCTCGCATCACGCCGTCCTCCAGGTGGAGGAGCCGCCGGTGGGGGTCCGTCCGTCGCCGGACACGAAAAAGCCGCGGACACCGTCGTGGTTCCGCGGCCCTTCGGGACCTCCGTGCCTGGAGGCCCCGTTCGTCGTCCGACGCGAAGCCTCTAGGCCCGTGCCTCCCGGCAGGGCCGCCAGCGCTTCGCATTCAGTGCGACGTTGATCATGGTCGCCGGACAATACCGGCCCGTGGTTGCCATGTCAACCACCGTCCGGGCGCGGGCGGCGCCCGCGTCGTCAGCTCGAGCGTGGCCACCCCGGCCGCCGTGCCAGCCGCCAGCGCCACTGACCGCCGCCCGGGCGCCACCACGGCCGCCACCGTGCCCGCCGGCGGGAGCGCCACCTACAATCGGTCACATTCGGACAGCAGCGCGCCGGGAGGCGAACAGATGCGGCTCGAGGGTATGCGGATCGCGGTGCTTGCCGCCGAGGGCGTCGAGGACCTGGAGTACTGGTGCACCGTGATGCGGCTGCGCGAGGAGGGCGCTCGCGTCACGAGCGTGGGCATCGCGCCCGGCGCGGTCCGCGGCAAGAACGGGCTCGAGGTGCCGGTCGAGACGGCGGCAGCGGACGTCAGCGAGGCGTCGTTCGATGCGCTCGTGGTCCCCGGCGGCTGGGCGCCGGACAAGCTGCGCCGGTACGAGGCCGTGACGGGGCTCGTGGCGGGGGTCCGGACGGCCGGCAAGCCGATCGCGATCGTCTGCCACGGCGGCCTGGTCGCGATCTCCGCGAAGATCGTGGACGGCGTCCGTGCCACCGGATCGAAGGGGATCAAGGACGACCTGGTGAACGCCGGCGCCACCTGGGTCGACGAGCCTGCGTTCCGCGACCACGACATGGCCTGGGGGCGCGTTGTGGACGACATCCCCGCGTTCCTGCGCGAGACGGTCGACCTCTTCGCCGAGCACCACGCGCGTCGGGCCTGACCGGTCAGGAGGAGGGACCCGGGAACAGCGTCCGATCGACGAGCGCGCGGCGCGACTGCCGCCACACCTGAACGGGGCATGCCAGCATGCGGTTCCTGATCGCGCGGAATCCCGATTCCGAGTCCAGCCTGCCGTACCTGGTCAGGCTGCCGATCGAGGGCGGCATCGTCTTCAAGGCGCGGGACACCTGGCCGCGTACGAGCCGGGTGTTCTGCATGCCGGTCCCGGGTGGATGGCCCGACGACCCGGACGTCGTGGAGGACGTCGCGGTCCTGGTCTGCCGGAGGCGCGGGATCGCGATCGACCTCGTGGTGGACCGACCCCGGCTGAACCGCTCGCAGTTCGTGTTCACCACGCTGCCGAACGGACGGGAGGCCGTCTTCTGGCAGACACGGAAGGTCGTGGGTACCGCGCGCCCTGGTGCCCGCATCCCCGGCCGGCGGGCGAGCGGCATTCGCGAGGTCGAGATCGTCGTCGACACGCGCGAGCACTACCCGTACCGGTTCGCCAGGCAGCAGGCCTCCACGGCCCGGGGCGCCCTGCCGGCGGGCGACTACGGAGTGCGCGATCCCGGCGGCGCGCTGGTCGCCGTGGTCGAGCGGAAGGCCCTCGCCGACCTGGCGGCTGGCCTCAACGACGGCACCTTCGTCTTCGAGCTCGCACGTCTGGCCGACGTTCCGCGCGCGGCGGTCGTCGTCGAGGACCGCTACTCGGCCCTGGTCCGCCATGCCCACGCTCCCGCGGGGTTCCTTCCGGACCTGCTTGCCCGGGTCCAGGTGCGGTACCCGGAGATCCCCATCGTCTTCGCCGAGACACGCCCGCTGGCCGAGGAGTGGACGTTCCGCTACCTTGGCGCGGCGCTCGCCGAATCGCTCGACACCGCCGCCGGGTTCGCAGTCCATGAGCGAGGCCCCGGGCAGCGCGTCGCGGAGCGGCCGGACGCGACCGCGACCGCGACCGCGACCACGACCGAGACCGAGATTGACGCTGCGTCGGCGGCTGCGAGTTCGACGGGCGCCACGGCGATGGGCACCACGGCGACCGGCGCGACGGCGACCGGCGCGACGGCGACCGGCGCGACGGCGACCGGCGCGACGGCGACCGGCGCGACGGCGACCGGCGCCTCGAGCAGGCCCGCGCCTTCCGACGATCGCTGACTGGGGAGACGGTCGCTGACGGGCGAGTTGACCAACGCTCGCGTGGTGAACGCCGGACAGGCCCGCATCCGACCGGCCTGACCGGCACCCACCTCGCCCGTGGCTCCGGCCGCCGGTCAGGGCCGGGCGCACGCTCCCGCCAAGCCGGGGCGAGCACGGTGCCGACCGGCAACCGGGCCGGGTTCCCGCACCGGACGTCGTGGAGGGCCGCGGTCTTCTCAAGGAACCGTTCCGTGCTCACCCGGCGGGCGTTGGTCAGGATCGCCGTCCCGCGAGACATGCATCCGGCCGAGCGGCCGGTGCGTCCCCGACACGCCCGGACACGCCCGCGAATGGGCCAGGGTGCGCCGGTCGGGCGGCCCGAGGCGCCGATCGGGCGGCCCGAGGCGCCGATCGGGCGAGCCGAGACGCCGATCGGGCGAGCCGGCCCCGGCGCACGTCCGGGCCGGCCCCGGAGGGCGACCGCGACCATGACGGCCGATCGGTGCGGGGAAGCGGACCGGGCAGGGGCTCGGCCCGGCCCGCCAAACGCCGCGGCGGGTTCAGCGGCGGCGGCGGGGACGCTGGCCAGTGCGCCGGATGACGTTCGGCGTGACGCGGTGATCCCAGGTCTGGCGGTCCAGCCACTTGGCCTGCCAGCCGCCCTCGTCGTCGTGCTCGTCGCGGATCCCCGGGAGCCAGTCCGACGCGGTGCCCTCGTCGGCCCCCTCCCCGCCCGCAGCGTGGCCGCCCGAACCGGGCCAGCCCTCGCCGGGGTCCCCGACGGCGAGTGCCGGCTCCTCGCCGGCAGGCAGCACCTCGACGGAGGCGACGCGCATGAGGCCGGCATCCGCGTGCGTGCCACCTTCGCCTGCTCCGGCAGGGGTGCCAGCCCCGCCTGACCCGGCAATGGCGCCAGCCGGGCCTGCTCCGGCCGGGGCGCCAGCCCCACCTGACCCGGCCGCCCTCGGCCCGCCTCGCGCCGGTGCCGCTCCCGCCGCGCCGCCGGCCCCAGCCTCGAGTGCGCCGCGCGCCCGCTCGGCCCGCTGGACCTCGGCAGTGCCCGCCCGCGCGGCCTGCCGGGCCCCCGCCCTGCCGCCTCGCGCCGGTGCCATCTCACCGCGCGCGGATGCCACGCCGCCTCCCGGGGTTTCCGGTGGGCGACCGCGTCGCGATGCCGACCCGCCGCCGCGGGCGGCGGCGGCCGCCTGTTCCGCGGCCCGTTCCACAGAT
>JAJYDP010000849.1 GCA_021777365.1 Chloroflexota bacterium
CGTGTTGGGCAGCGGCTCGATGACCGTGCCCTCCACCTCGATGGCGTCCTTCTTAGCCACAGGCGACCGTCATTCCCCTCATCAGTGTGATCGGCGGGCGCCACGTCACGCGGACGCGGCACACGAACGCTGAGTGTATCAGACGCCTGCCTCCCCCGACAAACGCTCACTGCGATCGTTCACCGTGAGGAGCTCAGTCCCCTCCGGCAGGATCGCGATCGTGTGCTCCCAGTGCGCCGCCAGACTGCCGTCGGCTGTCGCCACCGTCCACCCGTCGTCGCGCACCCGGACCTCCGGGCCGCCCAGCGTGAACATCGGCTCGATGGCCAGGCACATGCCCGGCTCGAGCTTCCGCCCGCGCCCCGCTCCGCGGTAGTTGGGGACGAAGGGCTCCTCGTGCATCTCGGACCCGATCCCGTGGCCTCCGTACTCGCGGAGCACGCCGTACCCGTGCTCGAGCGCGACGGACTCCACGGCCGCCGCGATGTCCCCGATGGAGTCGCCGGGACGGGCGGCCGCGATCCCCGCGAACATGCCCCGGCGCGTCTCGTCGACGAGCTCCCGCACCCGGTCGGGCACGTCCCCCACGATGAACGTGCGGGCCGCGTCTCCGTGCCACCCCTCGACGATCGCGCCCGCGTCGATCGACACGACCTGGCCCGCCTCGATGCGACGACGCCCCGGGATGCCGTGGACCACCTCGTCGTCGATCGAGACGCAGATCGAGTGGCGGTAGGGTCCGCCAGCGCCGACCACGCCGATGAACGACGGAATCGCTCCGCTCCGGCGGATCATCTCCTCCGCCATGCGGTCCAGGTCACCGGTGGTGATCCCGGGCCGGATCTCGTCGCCGACCCGGTCGAGCACGTCTGCCACCAGGCGACCCGCCCGGCGCATCAGCTCGACCTGGCTCCGCGACTTGAGCGTCACGCGGCGCTCGGAGAGGATCATGCGGCCTCGCTCCGTCCCGGCCGCGCCGGATGAGCCACCGCCCGCACGAGCGCGTCGGTCACCGCCTCGACCGGCTGTCCGCCGTCGACGGCGACCAGCACGCCCTGGGTGGTGTAGTGATCGATGACGTCGTACATCGGCGGCAGCTGCTGCTCGAGCCGCGCGCGTACCGTCTCGGGCCGGTCGTCGTCGCGCTGGTACAGCTCGGCGCCGTCGATGTCGCACACGCCCGGCACGGCCGGCGGGTGGCTCACCTCGTTGTAGACGTGGCCGGCCGCGCGGCAGAGCCATCGGCCCGACAGCCGCCGGACGAGATCATCCTCGAGCACCCCCACGTAGAGCGCCGCATCCACCCGTGCGCCGCGCCGGTCGAGCGCCGCATCCAGCGCCTCCGCCTGCGGCCGGGTGCGGGGGAACCCGTCCAGGATCGCGCCCGCCGCGGCATCCGGCGCGTCGAGGCGCTCCTCGATCATGCCGACCACGATCGGATCGGGGACCAGCGCGCCGCGGTCCATGTAGCGCCTTGCTTCGCGGCCGAGCCGCGTGTCCAGTCGCACCGCCTCGCGGAAGAGGTCTCCGGACGCCACGTGCGGGAGACCCAGGCGCGTCGACAGGATCGCGGCCTGCGTCCCCTTGCCGGCGCCGGGGGCCCCGATCATGACGTAGACCTTCACCGGATGAATCCCTCGTAGTTCCGCATCATCAGCTGAGCCTCGACCTGCTTCATCGTCTCGACCACGACCGACACGACGATGAGGAGCGCGGTGCCGCCGAGCGCCAGCCCACCCAGGCTCGGAAACGCCTGGGAGAGGACGAACGGCATGACCGCCACGATCCCCAGGAAGAGCGCACCGGCAATCGTGATCCGGAACACCACGGTCTGCAGGTAGTCGCGGGTGGGGTTGCCGGGACGGATGCCGGGGATGAAGCCGCCGTTCTTTCGCAGCTGGTCGGCCGTGTCGTCCGGCTTGAACGTGAAGGCGGTGTAGAAGTAGGTGAAGCCGACGGTCAGGGCGAAGTACAGCGCCGCATACAGCGGGCTGCGAGTGCCCAGCAGGCTCTGGATCCCCTGGGCCACGTCCGCCACCACCTTGACCTGGGACGACTGGAAGTAGGCCGCGATCTGGACCGGGAAGAGGATGATGCTGACCGCGAAGATGATCGGGATCACGCCGGCCTGGTTGACGCGGAGCGGCAGGAACGTGGAACCGCCCTGGTACAGGCGGCGGCCGCGGACCCGGCTGGCATACTGGACCGGGATGCGGCGCTGGCCCTCCTGGATGTAGACGATGCCGGCGATGGTGATGATGCCCACCACCGCGAGCGCAATGCCGGCTGCCCAGTCCGGCGCTTGAAGGAACTGGCCGAAGGCCGCGGGCACGCGGCCCACGATGCCGGCGAAGATGATGAAGCTGATGCCGTTCCCGATCCCCTTCTCGGTGATCAGCTCGCCGAGCCACATGAGCAGCACGGTCCCGGCGGTCAACGAGATGATCTGGGTGACGGTGATCAGGCTCGCCAGGTCGAAGCTCGTGAGCACGCCCTGGCTGTTGAGGATCGCGAGGAAACCGTAGCCCTGGATCAGCGCCAGGGGCACCGTCAGGTACCGCGTGTACTGGTTGATCCGCTGCCGCCCGTACTCGCCCTCGTGGGACAGCGCCTGCAGGCTCGGGATCACGCCCTGCATCAGGGTCATGATGATCGACGCGTTGATGTAGGGGTTGACGCCCATGCCGATCACCGAGAACGACGACAGGCCGCCGCCCGAGAAGATGTCGAGCAGGCCGAGCAGCTGGTTGTTCT
>JAJYDP010000850.1 GCA_021777365.1 Chloroflexota bacterium
GGCGGCGGCCGGGTCGGTGGGCGGCAGGACCAGGTTGCAGTTCGCGGCCGGGTAGCCGCGCGGCTCGCGCAGCATGCGCAGGCGCACGTCGTCATGGTGCGCCGCGAAGTTGCGCATCTTGTCGAACATGGTGGCGCCGGGCACGTCGAGCACGCCGCCGACGATCACCCGCCCGGGTTCACCTGCCGCATGGGCGTCGACGGCCACGATGCCGTTCGCGAATCGCACCGCACGACCTCCTTCGAGGGGGCCCATCCTACCGCCGCCGGGTTGCCTGTGGCGCTGCAGCACGCGCGTCAGCGGCGGAAGCGGCCGCGCCGTCGCTCGTCGGCCAGGGCGGTCGCGGTGCGAGCCGGCGAGGACAGCAGCGTGTCGATCTCTCCGCGATACCGGCGCCCGATGGGCGTCCGGGCGAACCATTCCAGGAAGTCTGGGTCCTGCCTGGCGATCTGCGCCAGCGACCAGCCCGCGTACCGGCCGAAGTCGAGCACGCTGCCGGACGGGCTGCCCGAGGGCGCGACGGACCGGATCTCCCAGGGATCGACCGGGCGCGGCGGGGTGGCCGGAGGAGCCTGGGCGATGTGACGCGCGCGGTCGTACTCGGCCCGGGCCTCGGGGTCTCGGAGCACGGTCCAGGCGTTGTTGAGCGCGGTCATCTGGTCGTCCGAGCCGCCCGTGACGTCGGGGTGGTACTTGCGGGCCAGCGTGCGATACGCCGCCTGGATCACCTCGATCTCCGCCCTCGGATCGACCTGCAAGATGGCGTAGTGGTCGGTGGTGCCGAACATCATGTCCGAGCGTACCGATGGACGGCGGCGCCGGAAGCGCCAGAAGGTACCGCCGCAACCCGCACTTTCGTGCCCTGCCGGCGCAGAGTCGCCACGGAAGTCACCGCAAGAGACTGCGTCCGGACGCAGGTGCCATCGATCAGCCCTCCCGCCGGGTCGCGCCGGCCTCGTACTCGAGCGCAGGACGGTAGAGGTCAGCCGGGCTGACGAGGCGCACGCCCGGCACCGACCGCAGTGCTGGTTCGAACCCGGAGCGCGAGAACAGCAGCAGCGTGGGATCGTCAGGGGCGGAGATTGCGGCCACGTCGCGCCCAAGCCCGGCGAGATCGCCGGGCTTGACGACCGCCCGCGTCCACTTCGCGGAGCCGGCCACGAGCACGCGTCCGCCGCTCGTACCGACCACGTCGACGTCGCCGGCGGCGATCCAGTGCCGGCCCACCGCTTCGAGCGGCGGCAGCTCGCCAGCACCGCTGAGACGCCTCACGTACTGTGCCGCGACCTCCTCGAAGACCCGGCTGACGTACTCGTCGATCGCCACCGGCCACAGGTCGGCCAGCACGCGCGCACCCTGCCCCAGCAGGATCGCGCTGCGCCAGGGGTCGACGAGCGCGAAGTAGAAGCGCAGGTACGGATCGGCCAGCACGTAGCGACTGATCCGTGGCCGGGGGTCGGCCGCCTCCGACGGCAGCGTGCGGCGCTCCACCAGTTCGAGCCGGATCAGCCGCTCAAGGTAGGGCGTCAGGGTCGAGGCGCTCTTCATCCCGGCGAGCGCGGCGATGCGCGAGGGCTGGTGCTCGCCCCGGGCGATCGCGCGCAGCACCGACTCGTAGGTCTTCGGCTCGGTGAACTCCGACCGCAGCAGGTCGGGGGCCTCGCGAAAGAGCCGCCCATCCGGCGAACACGCCAGGCGCAACAGCTCGTTGCTGAGCGGCGGTCGGTCCGAAACTCCTCGAGCAGGTCGGGGATCCCGCCCGCGATCGCGTAGGCCCGGATCCGATCCTTCGGCCTCCAGCGGCGGATCAGGGCGCCCGCGTGGAAGTAGTCGAACGGGCGCAACCAGATCGACCGGGTCGGCCGGCCATACAGCGCGCCATCGGCCGAGATCAGGCGCCGCATCATGGCCTGCTCCGAACCCGACAGCACGACCACCAGGTCGCGCCGCGACCCGGTGCGGTCCCACCAGCGCTGCAGGATCGACGGGAGTGCCGGCTCCGCGTCGACCAGGTAGGGGAACTCGTCGAGCACCAGTCCCACCCGCCGCCGCTGCGCCGCGTCGGCGACCACGCCGAGTGCCTCGTCCCAGCCCCCTACTGCCAGGCGGGGCGGGCGCCCGCGGCGAAACCCGACTGAGACCGGAAAGAGAGCGTCATCGCTGAGGGATCGAAATGGCGGAGCGGGTGCGGTCCTCTCCCGGCAAACGGGTACGTCGGCAGCGGGCCGATGTTACGGTCGGCGACCAGAGTCTCGGCCGAAAGGCCCGCCACTGCAGGCCTTCGGTCCCTATGGTCGACGGGGTTCGAGAGACCATGGTTGCCCCATGGCGCCCTGGTGGCTCTCATGCTCCTGTCCCTGGCGGCGCTCGCCGCCAGGAGGAACGCGCGTGAGGGCTCAAGACCACCGCTGAGCCTCGCCGAGGACCCCTTCCGGCTCCCCCGTTGATCGCGCGGGAGCCCCGTCCCTCCAGATAGGCGTCGAGCGAGCGCCGCACCCGTCGGCCGCGCCGTCCGCGCCCATGCCGCACGCCCTCTGGAGGTTCCTCCGATGCGCTCACCTCACCTGGCCGATCCAGGGTCGAGCGATCCGTTTCGCCCCGCTGCCCTGGCACCTCCGGCCGTTCCACGCGACAACGACGCCCGCGGACCGGTACCGCAGCCGCTCTCCGCTCTCGCGGGGCGGATCGCCGCCGCGGAGGCCGCGAGCTTCGGCAGGCTCCCCGACCGTGAGCTCGTGGCGGCGCT
>JAJYDP010000851.1 GCA_021777365.1 Chloroflexota bacterium
CCTGCGCGCGGCCGAGGAGCTCCGGCGGGCGGCAGCCAGGTACGGCGCCGGGGCCTGACGCGGGGCGCGAGCACCTCGTTGACGCCACCGATCCAGAGGGATATGCTCTCAGCGTATGAGACTCTCTTAGGACGAGAGTCGAAGGGGATGAGAGTCGATGGAGGGCTTTGTCGGCCGAGGCAGCGAGCTCCGCTTCCTCCGGGCCGAACTCGACGAAGCGGTCCGAACCGGAACTGGGCGACTGGTGACGGTCCGGGGGCGACGCCAGGTCGGCAAGAGCTGGCTCGTCGAGCAATGGCTCGAGGGTTATGCCGGCCCGTCCGTGTTCTTCGAGGCCCACGGCTACACCGAGACGCGCGAGCTCGAGCGGTTCCGGGAAGTGGTCGCAACGTCGGCCCTGCCCTCCGCGGCGGCTGCAGTCGGCGTCACGTTCGGTGACTGGCAGGCCGCGCTGACGCTCGCCTCGGCCAACGCGCGCCAGGAGGCGCCGACGGTCATCGTCCTCGACGAGTTCCCGGACCTGTGCGACAAGACGCGGGATCCACAGGGCGGGCCCGCGCCGAGCCCACAGGAAGGGGCGGTCCGCGCCGCGTGGCGCGATCTCCAGAAGCGCCCCGTCGTGCTTGTGCTCGTCGGCTCGGACCTCGCCATGATGGAGCGCCTCACCACCTACGGGTCCCCGCTCTACCAGCGTCCGACACGCCAGCTCGTCGTCGACCCCCTCTCCCCGCTCGAGGTGTCGCGGATCAGCGGCAAGGCCGGAGCCTCCGCGCTCGACGCCTATCTCGTGACCGGCGGCTTCCCCAAGATCGTGCGGTTGTGGCGCGGCGGCTCGCTCCAGTCGTTCCTGCGCCGAGAACTCGCAGATTCCTCGTCCGAGTTCGTCCGCAGCGCGGAGCGGATCCTTGGCGGCGAACTTCCTGCCTCGGTCCAAGCCCGCACGGTGCTGTCCGTGATCGGCTCCGGTGAGCGGACGTATTCCGGGATCGTGTCGGGGACAGGAATCAAGGGCAACAACCTCAACCGGCCCCTCTCGTCGCTGACCGACAAGCGGATCGTCACGTCGGTCCTGCCGCTCTCAGCCAGTGCCTCCGACGCCCGGCGCTACTTCATCGCCGATCCCTACTTGCGCTTCTGGCTGCGCTTCGTCGAGCCCATGAGGAGCGAGATCGACCGGGGGATTGGCGCGACGAACGCGACCGCGATCGCCTCCGCGTTCGGCGAGTACGCGGGACGGGCAATCGAACCCATCGTCCGGTCGGGCATCGAGAGGCGGATCGCAGCCGGAGACCCCCGCTTCGTAGGGGCGCGCATCGTCGGTGGCTACTGGACCAGGGACAACCAGCTCGAGGTTGATCTCATCGGCGCGGACCGCGACAGGCCGCCCGTGAAGTCCGTCTCGTTCGTCGGCTCGATCAAGTGGCGTGCCACCAGGCCGCTCGATGGCCACGACGTCGCCGATCTCGAGCGGGCGGCCTCGCGGATCGCCGGCGTCAGCTCCTCGACGACCATCGTGGGGGTGTCGCGGGCAGGGTTCGCCGGGATCGCGAGGTCCATCGTCGAGGTGACGCCCGACGAGATCCTCGAGGCCTTCCCCGCGGACTGACCAGGATCCTCACCGGGACTCCGCTGCGCGGATCGAGCATGCGGCCCGGCCAGACGTCGCAGGTTGCAGGATGGGCGCGGGCATGGCGGATTCGTGCTCGGGCGATGGGCGTCGCCGCCCGTGGCGGAGCTTGTTGCGCCCGCAACCGCCCCGAGGGCCACGGACCGGCTACGGAGCGCCCACCTCCGCCGCGGACCGCCCGGCCTCGGCCGACACCCTGAGCAGCCGGGCGAACCAGTGCAGCCACAGGGCCTCGTGGAGCTCCCGCTGCCGGCCTCCGGGGAGGCCCACGTGCCGCAGCGTCACGTGGGTCGCCTCGCCGTGGTCGATCGCGTCGAGCGCCACCACCGTGGGCTGCCCCAGCGGCGCATCCTCCCAGTCGAACGAGAACGACACGTGCTGAGGCGGATCCACCGCCAGGACGGTGCCGACCGCCGTCGCGTCTGCGAGCCGCAGCCGGATGGGCGCCCCGACTCGTGCCTCGAACTCCGCGCCGTCCAGCCACCGGGCGAGCCCGTCGGGGGTCGAGAGCAGCGGCCAGACCGCATCCCGGTGCGCCCGCACCTCGCCCTGCAGCTCGACGCTGTGGCGCTGGTCCATGGCGCAAAGCATACGCAGGCCTGCGACGGCGCGGAGGGCGAGCGTCCCTGGTGACGCCGCCTGGGAGAGGGGTGACCGGTCGGTCGTGCCGCCCGAGCGGAGCGGAAAGGGCGGCCGACCCCCCGGGCAGGACCCCTCCCGCTGCGTCTACAGTGCCTTGACCGCAGAGATGAGGTGCGTCAGGACGTCCTTCGCATCGCCGAAGAGCATCCCCGTCTTCGGGTCCGTGTAGAGCAGGTTGTCGATGCCCGCGTAGCCGGGCCGCATGGACCGCTTGACCACGATGATGCTGGCCGCCTTGTCCACGTCGAGGATCGGCATCCCGTAGATCGGGCTCGCGGGATCCGAGCGCGCGGCCGGGTTCGTGACGTCGTTGGCGCCGAGCACGAGGGCCACGTCCGCCCGCTGGAACTCCGGGTTGATGTCGTCCATCTCGTACAGCTGCGGATATGGCACGTTCGCCTCGGCGAGGAGCACGTTCATGTGCCCCGGCATGCGGCCCGCGACGGGGTGGATGGCGTACTTGACGTCCACGCC
>JAJYDP010000852.1 GCA_021777365.1 Chloroflexota bacterium
GAACCGGCGCGTGTCCACGTGCGCGGCGCCCATTGCCATCCCGCCCGAGATCCGGGCGGCAACACCCGGAGGGACGCGCAGTCGCACGACCGCGGCACCGGCCTCGATCCGGACCGTCGACGACCCGGCCGCCTGCGGCAGCACGATCCGGGTCTCGCTCGCGCCCGTGTGCAGTTCCAGGTCCACCACGCGGAGCGCCGACAGGTCGAGCAGGTTCTCGCTCGCGCCCGTGTTGACGCGGAGCGAGATGGGGACCTCGCGCGCGAGGCCCACGCGCCAGCGGAAGCCGCGCGTCCCCGGCCAGCGACCCACCCACCAGTCGGACGCGTCGGCACGGAGCCGCACGCGCCCCGGCCCGGCAGTCTCGACGCGCCCGCCACCACCCAGCGTGCCGTCGACGAGCCGTCCCGGCGCTGCCGGCCCGATCTCGAGGCGTCCCGCGCCGAAGTCGATCCGCACGTCGCCGCCCTGGGCTCCGCCGAGGTCGACGGCGACCGGCACGTCCGCCGCTGCCTTCGCCGGCCACGCGGCCTCGAGCAGGATCGCGAGGCCCAGCCCCACGAGCAGCAGCGGCCACCAGCGCCCGATGAACGAGCCCGCGTGAAACGCGCCATTGCTCAGCTGGTCCACCAGGAACAGGACGCCCACGGCGATCAGGACCAGCGGCCAGAAGATGCGCCCGGTCCGGTACATCGATCCCTCCCGCGTGCTGGACGCGCCGGCCAAGGGTACCCGACGCCGATCGCCCCGCGCGAGCCGCACTCGCCGGGAAGGCCCGCGCGAGGGTTCAACGTCCGACCGACACCCGCACCTGCAGGAACGGCACCCGCAGCGTCGAGGTGCGGACCCCGCCCAGCACCGCCTCGACCTTCCAGGTCTGGGCACCCGCGCTCGCCGGCCGCACCGGCACCGCGACGGTGGCCGCGTGACCCGGGAGGATCGCCTTCGCCAGCGTGGCCGACCCGATCTGCCTGCCGGGCGACGGTGAGCCATCGTACGGCGCGGCGAACGGCACCGCGCCGACCGTGACCCTGAGCCCGGCCGGGATGGGCGCCGTGCCGTTGTTGGTGACCCTGACCCGCAGGCTCATGGTGACGCCGGCCCGCGCGGGTGGCGCAGGCGCGACCGGATCGAGCCGCAGGCCGAGCGGCCGGTCCGCCAGGAACGCCGCGATCCCGTCGTAGTACGCGGTCGCGAGCAGCGTCCTGACCGATGGCTCCGCCAGCAGCTGCAGCTCATGCGGGTTCGAGAGCGACAGCGACTCCACCAGGACGCCGGGCGCCTGGATCGGCCGCGGGCGGAAGTCGGCGTCGTACGGCCCGAGGACGTAGAAATGCCGGCCCGCGGGCAGGGATGCAGGAGCGAACCGGAGGTAGTCGTCGGTCGGGTTGCGCTCAGCGTCGGGGATCGACGGGTCGCCCACCGTCAGCCGCCAGTCGGCCGTCTGCAGCGGCGCCAGGCGGGCGACGTGTGCCCGCAGGATGTCGGCCGCCAGCGCCTCGCTCGCCGCCGATCCGCTGCATCCGCGACCGCAGAAGAACGCCTCCGTCCTCCCCTTCCCCTCCGGGATCCAGTTGTTGTGGATGGCCACGTACAGGTCGGCGCGGACGTTGTTCGCGGCGTCCATGCGGGCCAGGAACTCGTCGGTGCCGTCCACCCTGCCGTCCCGATTGCGGTCGACCCCGTCGCGGTTCGCGGCGGTGTCACCGGTCCGCGACATCGACACGCGGATCCCGGCGTCGCGCAGCATGGCCGCCAGGCGCAGCGCGATGTCGAGGTCGAGGTCGGACTCGCGGACGACGGTTCCGTCGGGGAGCGTCCCCGTGGCCCCCGTCTCGGGACCGCCGTGACCCGGGTCCAGGAAGACGGTGACGGTCGACGGGGCCGGCGGGTAGGCGGGTGCGCTCACCTTCGAGACCCGGAGTTCGGCCGAGGCGACCGCGCCGTTCTCGTCGGTGAGCGTCAGCCGGACCCGGTACGGTCCATCGGGGGCTGGCTGGCCGCCGGGGCCGGCGCCATCCCAGCGCAGCCTGGTGGTGCCGGTCGGCCGGCGGCTCGGGTGCAGGATCTCGCGCACGAACTGGCCGTCCCAGGTCAGCACCTGGGCCTGCCCCATCGCGGGCCTGCTCACCACCAGGACGACCCGGGCAACCCCGGCAGGTCGCGAGTCTGCCGCCGGGTACACGAGGTGGGCCGCCGCGGTGAAGCTCACCAGCGGGGACGGCGAGGCGGCCACGGGCCGGGCACCGGGGAGGGTGGCCGCAACCGCGAGGAGCGCGGCCGCGAGCAGGCGGGGGGCAACCAGTCGAGCGGCGCGTCGCCGCCCCGAAACGCCCGCAGGCGGCCGCCGCCACAGGACCGGGAATGCGCTTCCTCCGCCCATCCGGGGACCGTAGCACCGCCTCCGCGCCGCCCGCACCGGCCGGAAGGCCCGTCACCGGCCCGAGTCGCCCTGTTGCGGCCCCGACGAGGCTCCGGCGACGCGCATTGATTCCGGGCCGGGAGCCTGCTATCGTGCGCCCCGTTAGTTCATTTCTAACAGGCAGGAACTATGCCGGGTCTCCGACACGCGGCCATGCTGGAGGTCAACGAGTTCCTCGTGCTCGACCTCATCCGCGACCGGGGGGAAACGACCCGGCCGGAGATCGCCCGGGCCCTTGGCCTGTCCGCGTCGTCCGTCAGCCGCATCGTCGGCCGGCTCATCCACGGGGGCCTGATCGCCGAGTCGGCCGGCTCGACCGA
>JAJYDP010000853.1 GCA_021777365.1 Chloroflexota bacterium
GCCAGCTCACCATGGAGCTCAGCAACGTCGAGCTCGACCGGACCTACGTGGCGGCGCATGCCGAGGCGACCCCCGGTCCCTACGTCCTGCTCGCCGTCTCCGACACCGGCAGCGGCATCGATGCCGCGGCGAGGGACCACATCTTCGAGCCCTTCTTCACCACCAAGGAGGTGGGCCAGGGCACCGGCATGGGCCTGGCCACCGTGTACGGCATCGTCAAGCAGTCGGGGGGCTCGATCTACGTCTACAGCGAGCCCGGTGCCGGCACGACCTTCCGGATCTACCTGCCCCGCGTCACCGCGGAGCCGAGCGCGGCCGGCGCGGACACCATCGCGGCGCGGCCGTCCTCCGCCGGCAGCGAGACGATCCTCCTCGTCGAGGACGAACCGGCGGTACGCAGCTTCGCGCGCCGCACGCTCGAGGAGCAGGGGTACACAGTGCTCGAGGCCGCGGGCGGTGCCGATGCGCTCGCGATCGCTGCCGCACACGCCGGCGCCATCGCGCTGCTCGTGACCGACGTGATCATGCCGGGGCTGCAGGGCCATCAGCTCGCCGAGCAGCTGCTGGCGGCACGGCCCGAGCTGCGCGCGCTCTACGTCTCCGGGTTCACCGAGAACTCGGTGATCCACCACGGCGTGCCCGAACACGGGGTGGCCTTCCTGCCCAAGCCGTTCAGCGCCGACGCGCTCGGCGCGGCCGTGCGAGCGGCGCTCGACGGGCAGGCGGGATGAGCGAGTCGGGCCGATCACTCGAGGCCCCCAGCGGTCCCGTCCTCGTGGTGGACGACGAGCCCGCCGTGCGCGGACTCTTCGTGCGGGCGCTCCGCGACGCCGGGTACGACACGCTCGAGGCGGCCGATGGCGTCGCGGCCCTCGCGCTCCTCGAGCACCACGAGGTCGGGCTCCTCCTGCTCGACAGTACGATGCCCCGGCTCGACGGGGCGGGCGTGATCCGCGCCGTCCGCGCGCGCGAAGCGACCCGCACCCTGCCGGTCATCCTCGTCACCGCCAAGGCGGCCCTCGAGGACCGCGTCGAGGGCCTCGAGGCGGGGGCCGACGACTACCTCGCCAAACCGGTGGTGCTCGAGGAGCTCGTGGCCCGCGTCCGCGCCGGGCTGCGCAGCCATGCCATCTGGGCGCAGGCCATCGAGCGGGGGGCCGAGGAGCGGCGCCGCATGACCGCCGCGCTGCGCCGCGTACGGGGCGACGGATCGCTCGAGCTGCGCGCCCGCTCCCTCGTCGAGGAGCTGATGCCGGCGCTCGGGCTGGACGCACTCGCCCTGGTCGTCTTCACGCCCGACGAGCGGGCGATCCAGCTGGCGACGGCGGGCCATTGGCCAGAGCACGGCCGGCCCGGCATCGCCCTCGAGCCGGGTCTCGCCCGCACGCTTCGCTCGAGGGCTGCCGAAGGCCCCTGGATCCAACGGCTGGCGGCCAGCAGCCAGCACGGGGCGCCCGCGACCAGCCGTGAAGTCGCCTCCGTTCCGTTGCCCGGGCGGGATGGACCGCAGGGCCTCGTCTTGTTCGGCGCCTCAATAGGCGGGCAGGGCGACGGCCTCGCCCGGCGGATGCCGGCCTTTCTCGAGGTCGCCGACGTGACCGCGCTGCTGCTGCGCCCCGCGCTGGAGGTCGACCAGGATCGGCTGCGAGCCCGCGCCTCGTTGGAGTCGGTCATCGCCGGGCAGGTCTTCACCCCCCACTTCCAGCCGCTGGTCTCCCTGGCCGACCGCACCATCGTGGGCTACGAGGCGCTCACCCGGTTCGCCGATGGGGTCCCACCCGACCTGCGTTTCGCCGAGGCGGCGCGCCTGGGTCTGGGCACGGAGCTTGAGCTCGCGACCATGCGGACCGCGGTCCAGGGGGCGGCATCCCTGCCGGGCGGCGCGTTCCTGGCCCTCAATGTCTCTCCCTCGCTGGTGCTGGAAGTCGAGGATCTTGGCCCCACCCTCGCAGCCGCCCGACGGGACCTCGTCCTCGAGCTGACGGAACACGCGCCGGTGGACGACTACGCGGCCCTGCGGGCGGCCCTCGCGCGGATCGACCCGCCGGTGCGGGTAGCGGTCGATGATGCCGGCTCGGGCTACGCCAGCCTGCGCCACATCCTGGCCCTGCGCCCCGCCTTCGTGAAGCTCGATCTCAGCTGGGTGCGGGACATCGAGGCTGATCCCGCCCGCCAGGCTCTCGTGGCGGGGTTGGTGCATTTCGCCACCGAGGTGGGCTGCCAGCTCCTCGGCGAGGGCATCGAAACCGAGGCCGAATGCGCGACCCTGCGCCGGCTCGGGGTCCCCTTGGGTCAAGGGTATCTGTTCGGACGCCCGGCGCCCGTGGCGGCCGCGGCCGGTGGGCCTGCGGTTCCGCGCTCCAGCGGGAGGGTCGGCGCGTGAGCGGACCTGCAGTCGAGGCCGACCACGCATTCGCCCGCTGGCTGCGCGGGGCCTTGCCATCCTGCGGTTCTACGCCGCGCACCCGCGCCAATAACGACCTCTTTCCGGATCGGTCCGGACGCGGCGTATCCGCCGTACAAATCGGGCGCCGCGGCGGGGTGCCCTCCTGGCGAGCTCCCATGGCCGTAGCATGTCGGGCGTGCGAACGCTCGGAGTCGATCTGGCGGCGGGGGATGAGAACACGGCGCTCTGTCTGGTTGCGTGGGCGCCAGGGACGGCCCGCATCGAGCGACTGACCGCGCGGCGGGGGTCGGATAACCTGATAGTCGAGCTCGCGCAGAATGCCGACGTGGTCGC
>JAJYDP010000854.1 GCA_021777365.1 Chloroflexota bacterium
AACGCGGATCGCCTCTGGCCGTACGGGGCGGTAGCGGTGGGCGTCGTGCTGCTGGTGGCCGCGTTCGTCGCCCCCGAGCCGTAGGCGCGATCGCGCACCTCGGCCCTCGCACCTCGACCCTGTCGATCACGGGCCGGGTGCGACCCGGCCCTCCCCCCATGCCTCCGGACCGCAGATGAAACGCTTGGACCGGCCGGCGGCACGCAGTCGGTGGAGCTCCTCCCGGCTCCGCGGGACCGTTCCATCCCGCAGCGCGCGTTCCAGGGAGGCGTCCACGTCGGCGAACCGCTCCCACGGCCGGTACGGCCAGCCCTCCGTCTCGCACAGCCGCGCCAGTCGACGCTTCGCGAACACCAGGTCCGCCTGCCACGCGCCGTAGCGGTCGCTCTCGCCGTCGCCCACGAACACCACGAACCGGCCGGCCTCCTGGTGTGCCCGGACCCGCTCGCGCTTGCACGTCCCGCACACGAAGCAGGCCGGATGGCCGAAGGGGAACTCGAGCTGGAATGGCACGGCCTCGAAGTCCATGGCGGCCGTGGCGACCGGCACCTCGCCGGCGCCGATCCGCTCGAGGAGCGGCTCGACGTAGAACCCGAGGCCGTCGCTCACGACCTCGACCGTCGCCCCCGCCCGGCGCATGCGCCCGGCGAAGGTGGTGAACGATGGATCGAGTGTCTGCGCACCCGCGGTCGCCTCGAGGCGGGTCCGGTCTGCCCCGAGGATGGTGGCGTCCCACGCGAGGAGGACGCGCGACCCCTCTCGGCCCTCCGCGTACGCGTCGTCGCGCGCCCGCCACTCCTCGTCGGTCGCGTGCCGGGACAGGAGGACGTCGGTGACATCTGTCGCCGACACCGTCCCGTCGAAGTCGACGAGGACGCTGAGCGGGACCGCCCCGGGAGCGAGGGGCGGCACGAGTCCGGCGCGCGTCACGCGCCGCCCGGGCTCAGGCCGGTTCCTGCTCCAGCTCGAGGGCCTCGTCGTCCGCTTCCTCGGTGAGCTTCAGCCAGATGAAGAGCCCAGCCAGCACCAGGAGCGGGATGATGATGAGCGCGGCCAGCGTGACGCCCAGCGCCACCGCGACGATCTTCAGGGCCTTCATGCGTTCTCCTTCCGCGTCGGGACTTCACCACGCTAGCAGGTTCGGGACTACCGCGGCGTGCCCGGGCTGGCCCCCTCTGCGCCGGCCACGTACCTGGCGGCGGGGGCCTGCGCGATCAGCTGCACGATCTCATCCCGGGTGAACTCCGCGAGCAGGTGCCGGGCGCCGGCCTGGGTGGCCATCAGCAGGCGGAGGACGTAGGCGCCCTCCTGCTCGAAGAAGAAGACGTCGCGCGGATGCTGCTGATCGATGTAGCGGCCGATCACGCGCAGTGCCGACTCGTACTGGCCGGCGCCGGCGTACGAGTTGACCGCGGTGGGCTGCTCGCGGCGCGCGACTCCCTCCTCCATGAACCGTGCGATGTCGTCGTCGACGAACTGGAGGGTCTCCTTGTGCTGCTGGCCGTACGACTCGCTCCAGCTGGACCCCGCCTGGTCCAGCACCAGGCCCTGCACGATGAATCCCTCCGGGATCTCGGTGAGCGAGATGTCGCGCATCGCCCGCTGGTCCAGCACCGCGCCGATCGATCGCAGCACCTCTTCGAAGTCCTGCCGCGGACTCCCGTCGTAGATGCGCATGCCGGCCCTCCCTCGGAGCCTCTCGTCCGGTCGGTCAGCCCGCGTTCCTTCGCCCGCCGCTCGCCGAGCCGGTAAGACGACCGTTGCGGCGAGTGTAACGACGCCGACCATGCCGCACAAGGCAACCGCGACGGCGAACCGCATCACCGCCACGGGTCGAGATCGGCCCTCGTCGTCGACAGGAGCCGGTGCGCGGCGCCGTGTCCGGCCAGCGCCGCGGCCCGCAGCACGCGCAGGTCGTCGCGCTTCCCGGCCTCCGCGCCCAGCCAGCCCAGCAGGAAGCCGGCGTCGAAGGCGTCCCCTGCCCCCGTGGTGTCCGGCGCGTCCACGGCCCGGGTGGCGACGGCGAGCGAGATCGCGTCGCCCGCCCGGCGCACGAGCACCAGGCATCCGGCGCGCCCCTGCTTGAGCACCACCACTGGCGCGAGCTCCAGCAGCGCCTCCCGCGGCCGGCCACCCCGCAGCGCCGCCGCCTCCTCGTCGGTGGCGACGAGGAGGTCGGGGGCCAGGGCCAGGAGGTCGAGCCGCGCCGCCTGGCGGCCGCGAGCGAGCAGCGGGCGGCGGGACGCGAGGTCGACCGAGATGGCCGCGCCCGCGCCGCGCGCCATCTCCGCCGCCGCGAACGCCGCGTCACGAAGCGGCGCGTTGAACAACGAGTACGCCGGGAGATGCAGGCCGTCGTGGCGGAACCAGGCCGGCCGCAGGTGCGCCGGCAGGAGCCCGTCGGCCGCGCCCCGCTGGGTGGCGAAGGTCCGCTCGCCGCCGGGAGCAACCAGCACCACGATACGGGCCGTCGGCGCCGCCACCCGGGGCGCATGGACCGTGACGCCCGCCTCCCGCAGCGAACGGACCAGCGCCGCCCCCCAGGAATCCCGCCCCACGGCGCCCACGAACGAGGCACGGCCCCCCAGGCGCGCGGCCATCCGGGCGGTGTTCGCCGCCGATCCCCCCTGCCTGAAGCGCACCGCGGCAGCCGCGTCGCTGCCCGGCATCAGTGGCTCGCCGAGCGCGGTGCTCACGTCGAGCGCCAGGTCGCCCAGCGCTACCAGCGACGGGCTGG
>JAJYDP010000855.1 GCA_021777365.1 Chloroflexota bacterium
CGATGCGGTGACTTGCAGCCGCCAACGTGGCCGGCTGAGGATTGAAACGTACTTCGCGGCGATGCTGATGGCGAGCTCGCGCTGCTCGGCTTGCAGCCGGCAACGTGGCCGGCTGAGGATTGAAACAGGTTGGCGGTGTGGATCCAGTCGCGGACGTCCAGGCCTTGCAGCCGGCAACGTGGCCGGCTGAGGATTGAAACATGGCGCGCCCCCTACTGGGCCTTGGGTCCCGAGCCGCTTGCAGCCGGCAACGTGGCCGGCTGAGGATTGAAACGCAGTGTGCGTCCCGATGCGACCGGCGTTGTGCCTGCCGCTGTCAAACCGCACGGCCCCCCGGGCACGGCGACGGCACGCGCTCCCTACTCGCCCGAGTAGGGAGGCTACGCGGCTGTGCGGGATCGTCCTGTGCCGAAGCGCCCGGGACGCACCTCTGGCGAGGCGATCTGCCGTGAGACATGAAGCGCCCGCCGCGACCGTCTGCAGGATCCGCTGATGTGGACCTGTCGTCGGTAAGCTCGCGGGACCGCGGGCCGGCCACAAGGCGGTCTTTCGGGGCGCATGCCACGGCGCCTCGGGGCAGGACGGTCCCGCGGGCTCGCGCGACCATGCGCCCGACGGCTGCGTGCGTCCCGAGCGGTTACACCGGCACGCCCACCAGCGCCAGGACGACGCCGATCAGGCCCGCGAGGAGCAGGGCGCTCACCACGCCGCGGCGCACGACGAAGAGCCACAGCAGCCCGCCGCCCAGCAGCGGGACCTGCCACAGGTGCTGCAGCGCCAGACCGAGTAGTGGGATCGCCGACCCGGCGATGGCCCCGATCACGGCCGGCCCCGCGCCGGTGAGGAACGCCTGGACGACGTCGCTGGTGCGGAGCTGGTCGAAGCGTGGAGCGCCGACGAGGACGAAGAGAAACGAGGGGGCGAAGGCGACGAACGCGGCCAGCAGACCGCCGCCCACCCCGCCCGCAGCGTAGCCGACGACCGCCACGGTCTGGACCACGGGGCCGGGGGTCAGCTGCCCCAGGGCGACCGCGTTGAGGAACTGGGGCGCGCTCATGAAGTGGTAGGCGGTCACGGCGTCGTGCTGCATGAGCGGCACGATGACGAAGCCGCCGCCGTAGGAGAGGGCACCCACCTTCAGGGCCACCCAGACCAGCGCTCCGATGCCGCCGAGGGCCAGGGCGTGCCCCGCGACCGCGGGGACGGCGGCGCCGGCCGGGCGGAGCGACGAGGCATTGATCTTCTGCCGAATGACGACCTCCGCCAGCCCGCAGCCCACCAGCACGACCACGAGGGAGGGGCCGAGCCAGGCGGCTGCGCCGGCGCCGAGCAGGGCGTAGGCGACCCAGCGCGCCCGGGCCGATCCATGCGTGCCGACGCGCTGCCAGCTCGCTGGAATGAGACCGGAGGCGGCCCGCAGGGCCACCGCCGGCACGCCGGCGCCCGCGCCAGCCGCGGCTCCGACAACCCACGCCGGTGGATGGCTGGCGAGGAAGACGGCCGAGAGGGCCAGAATGAGGAGCAGGCCAGGGAGGATGAACCCTAACCCGCCCACGACGGCGCCGGCAGGCCCGCGAAGGCGCCAGGCGCAGAAGATCGCGAGCTGGGTGGAGGCGGGGCCGGGCAGGAGGTTGGTGGCGGCGATGCCGTCCTCGAATTCTCCGGCGGGCAGCCAGTGCCGCTCCTCAACGCACAGGCGACGCAGCAGGGCGATGTGGGTGGGCGGGCCGCCGAAGCCGATGCAGCCGATGCGGGTCCACGCTGCAGCGATGGTGCCAAGCGAGACCGTCACGGCCGCCTGGGGCAGCTTGTTGTCTTTGCCGGCGCTCACGGTGACTCTCGGCTGAGGTGCGCAAGGGGGCACACCCGAGCCGAGCAGCCTTCACCCGAGCTCAAGATGGCGGGGACAGCCTGGCCTCGGGCAGGGTCGGCTCGAACAGCTCGACCGGATTGCCCGAGGGATCGTTGATCAGGATCTGCTGGCCGCCCACGCCGGTGACGATGTCGTTGCGGAAGTGGACCCCGGCCGCCCGCAGCTGCGCCACCGTGGCTCCCAGGTCGGCGACCTCAAGCGAGAAGCGGTTCCAGCCGCCAGGCTCGGGCAGCTGCCCGTCGGGCATGGCCTGGCCCCCACCCGGTCCCCCACCAGGCCTGCTGAGCACGAGCCGCAGATCGCCATGGGTGAGCATCGCGAAGGACGGGTTGGGATGCATCTCTTCGTGGAAGCCGAGCAGCCCACAGTAGAAGGCGATGGCCGCATCGACGTCGTTGACGATGTAGCGGACACTCACGGTCGGCATGTGTGCGTCTCCTTGGGTTCGCATCGCATCTCGGGCCGTCGCCCTCTTCCTGCGGGAGGGCGACGTCTCTGGCGACGCCCTGTCCTGCTCACCTCAAGGGACATGCACTGACTGTCCATCGACCACGTCGCGATCGTACCTCGACACCAGGTCCTACCACCGTCGGCGACCGGCTCTCGGCTCGATGGCGGAACGCGTGCGTCGGCTACCGGGCTCAGCGCTTCGCCCGAGACCAGGTCCCTGCAGCGCGCCTCTGGCGGACGTGACCTGGCCTGCGCGCCCACACTTGCACGTGAACGCACATCAGCCCACCACAGGAGGAGGATCACGATGGAGTGGGTCACCCGCGAGCACCCGAGGACCGATCGGATCGCCTGCCCCTGGCTGATCCGCAGATTCATCGATCCCGACGCGGAGATCGCCTACGTTCCGGC
>JAJYDP010000856.1 GCA_021777365.1 Chloroflexota bacterium
CGGCAGACCGCCGGGTGCACGAGCTCACCGGTCCACCGGGCGGGACGTCACGGCCCGTGCTCGCGCGGCTGCTGCACCGGGACGGCTCGTGGCCCTGGTGCGAGACGATCGCCGCGAACCTCCTCGCCGAGCCGGCGGTCCGCGGCATCGTCCTCACCACCCGCGATGTCACCGAACAGGAGAACCTTCGGCTCGACCTGGCCCGTCGGGCGACGCATGACGATCTGACCGGCCTTCCCAATCGAGCCCTCTTCAGCGACCGGCTCGAGCATGCGCTGGCCCGCCGGCCCGACGCCAACGCCCTCGGCCGGGCGGTCTTCTTCATCGATCTCGACCGGTTCAAGACGGTCAACGACAGCCTGGGCCACCAGGCTGGAGACAATGCCCTGCGGGCGGTGGCGGAGCGACTCACGGCCTGTCTGCGCTCGGGCGACACTGTCGCCCGACTGGGCGGCGACGAGTTCGTCGTCCTGCTCGAGGACGTGACGGACCCCACCAGCGTCGAGGAGATCGCCGATCGGATCCTCGCGGCGGTGGCCCAGCCCCTTGCCCTGGGCGGCGCGGAGACGCGATTGACCGCCAGCCTCGGGATCGCCGTGTCGCGACCGGATGTCTCGCCGGAGGCCCTCCTCAGGGAGGCGGACAGCGCCATGTACGCTGCCAAGCGAAGCGGCACCGGCCGTCGCGCCCGGCTCGGCTGACCACGCGGGTCCGACCGCTGCGCCAGACAGCTGCGCCAGACAGCTGGACGATGGTCCACTGGCCCGTGCGATTCCCGCCGGCGGTTCGGGCCAGTTGCCGCGCTTCGTATCGTTGACGGATGCCCGCCAGACCGCTGATGCTCGAGGTGGCCGGGCACGCCGTCGCCATCAGCAACCCCGACAAGGTCTTCTTCCCGGCGGCCGGCCACACGAAGGCCGACCTCGTGCGCTACTACCTGGCGGTGGCCGACGGGGCCCTGCGCGGCGCGGCCGGGCGGCCCATGGCGCTCAAGCGGTACGTGAACGGCGCCGGCGGCGAGTTCTTCTTCCAGAAGCGTGCGCCGCGGTCGCGGCCCGGCTGGATCGAGACGGTGGAGCTGGCCTTCCCGTCGGGCAGGACGGCCGACGAGATCGTCGTGCAGGATGCCGCCCAGCTCCTCTGGATCGTGAACCTGGGGTGCATCGACCTGAACCCGCACCCGGTGCGCGCGGACGACCTGGAGCACCCCGACGAGCTGCGGGTGGACCTGGACCCCGGGCCCGCCGTGCCCTGGGACGACGTGCGCCGGGTGGCGCTGGTGGTGCGGGACGTGCTCTCCGACCACGGGCTGGCCGGCTGGCCCAAGACGTCCGGGTCGCGGGGGATCCACGTCAACGTCCGGATCGAGCGCCGCTGGGAGTTCGACGAGGTCCGCCGGGCCGCGCTGGCGCTGGCTCGCGAGGTGGAGCGGCGGGTCCCGGAGATCGCGACGAGCCGCTGGTGGAAGGAGGAGCGGCACGGCGTCTTCATCGACTACAACCAGAACGCGAAGGATCGCACGGTCGCATCGGCCTACTCGGTGCGGCCGATGCCGGACGCCCGCGTCTCCACGCCGCTGACCTGGGCCGAGGTCCCGACGGTCGATCCGGCCGCGTTCACGCTGGCGACCGTCCCTGAGCGGTTCGCGCGCCTGGGCGATCCCGGGGAGGGCATCGACGAGACGACCGGCTCCCTGGACGGGCTGCTCGACCTGTCGGCGCGCCAGGAGGCGGCGGGGCTCGGAGAGGCGCCCTGGCCCCCGCACTACCCGAAGCCGGCCGACGAGCCGCCGCGGGTGATGCCGTCGCGGCGACGGATGACGATGCCGCTGGTCGAGATCGCGCGGGCGGCGGCGAAGGACGACGCGCTGGCGGGGCTCGCGCGATGGCGCGACCGGCATCCCGAGGCCGCCCGACACGTGCGCGGGGAGGACGTGCTGGTGGACGCGATGCGCGGGCGATACACCACCTGGACGCGGATCCGGGTCAACCTGAAGAATGTGCCGCCCGAACTGCGCCCGGCCCAGGAGCCGCTCGACCCCGACTACAACCCATGGTGATCGTCGCGGTCTGATCCGCGAAGTAGCTCACCCATGATCCATATCGCAGAGCGTGGACATCCTGCGCCGACATCCTGCGCCGACTTGTGCGTCACGAACGGCTGATACGAAGGGGGGGTATCCACGTGAGTGCAGCGGGCGGCAAAGCGAACATTGTGGGATGTGCCGCCCAGACTGTATGCTTCGCGAGGATCGCGCATATTGACATTCTGGGTGCGATATCCCAGCATGTATGCGAGGACCCATACATACTGGGGGTTCAGCAAGAGACATGGCGCCAGGAGAGCGACGGAAGTGGCCCGACGTCGTCTTCGTTGGCGACCTGTCGCGCGCTGCCCTGGCCAACGCCGCCAGAACCGGCCGGGCCGTCCGACTTGGGCCCGGCATCTACGCAAAGAGCGGGTTGGGCACGCCCGAGGAAGTGGTACGCCGCAACTGGGTTCAGATTGTCGACCACGAACTGCCGGGCGCCATCATCACCGATCGTTCAGGCCGCCGCGGCACCCCCGCGGACGGAATCCTCACCGTCGTGCATCGTCGCAAGCGACCGCTCGAGCTGCCCGGCCTGAGCATCCTCCCTCGTCCCGGGGTTGAAGCGCTGCCCGGCGACCAGCCCCTCGCCGGAATGCGCGTCGCCTCTGGTCCGCGGGCCATGCTCGAGAATCTGTGGGGCC
>JAJYDP010000857.1 GCA_021777365.1 Chloroflexota bacterium
CCACGCCTCGCTCGGGCAGCCGATCGCGATGGCGGAGGGCGAGGTCCGGGTCGGATCCTCGCTCGGGCTGGTCATGATCGACGGCGAGCCGCATGCCTCGCCCACGCGCCTGCTCGCGGCGGCGGATCGCGCCATGTACGAGGCCAAGCGGGCGGGCGGCGGGATCCACTTCTCGGGCGGGTCGCCGGGGTCCTCGGGGACCGCGGCCGCGTAGGCCCGGCGTTCCGCGACCGCAGCCGACGCCTGCCGAGTCGCGCCGTGTCCGGGGTGGTGGCCGGGCCTGCCGGTCAGGCCCCCGGATCGTCGGCCGCGCGACCCGACCACCAAGCGGCCAGCTCGTCGCGCGACGACTCGTAGCCGCGCTCGGCGATGGCCCGCTGGCTCGCGTAGTCGAAGAGGCCCCATTCGCCCACCGGTGGGTGGAGCACCAGGTCCGCCAGGTGCTGGCGCTTCAGCTGGCCGCGCAGATAGACGCTGCCCAGCACGAGCGAGCGCTGCAGGACGTCGAGGATCCCGGGAGGGTCGCCGCCTCGCGCCCGCGGGTTCAGCCGGCGCCCCGCCAGGCGCCAGCCGGAGACGGCCGGCCCGAACGGGGCGGACGCCGTCAGGTCGACCGCCGGCGAGACGTCCACCGCCAGCACGGCGCCGCTCGGGTTGCGGGCCCGCATCGTGTCGATCGGGAGGTTGTTGAGCAGCCCGCCGTCCACGAGCAGGTCGCCGTCCCGGTAGACGGGCGGGAAGACGCCGGGGAGCGAGACGGTGGCGCGGATCGCGTCCGCCAGGGGACCGTCGTCCTGGACGACCTGGTCGGCGCGCGTGAGGTTGGCGGCCATGCAGAAGTACGGAAGCCAGAGATCCTCGATCTGCCGATCCCCGAAGAAGGCCCGGATCGAGCGCGTCACGCGACCGCCCGCGGCCAGTGAGACGATCGGGGGCGTCAGGTCCAGGACGGCACGGAAGGGCTCGGCGCTCTGCTCGAGGATCTCCGCCGCGCCGAGCCCCATCGCGGGCATGGCCGCGAAGATCGCGCCGCTGCTCGTGCCCCCGATCATGTCGACCGGGATCCCGAGTTCCTCGCAGGCACGCAGGACACCCACGTGCGCGAAGCCACGGGCGCCGCCGCCCCCGAGGACGAGGCCGACCGCGTTCCCGCTGACGATGCGCGCCAGCCGTCCGATGTCGCCCGCCGCCCCGGCCCGCACGTGCACGTGGTCGTCGACCCGGCGGGCGACGCGCCAGCGTGCCGTGTCGCGAGGCGCCCCGGTGCCCGGCGGGTGCAGGAGGACCAGTGTCAGGTGCGGGCTCCGCGATGCCGACCACCCGGCGAGCAGGCGCCGCTCCAGCGGACCCGGGTCCGGATCGGCGGTGGCGTCCGCCACCAGGAGCACCCGATCGGCCTGCTGCACCGCCCGCGCCGTCCACGCGGACCATTCCGGATCCGCGACGTAGACCAGGTAGCGTCGCTGCGTCTCCTGCTCGTCGATCCACTGGGCCAGGCGCAGGCCGTCCACGCCCTGGCTGCCCTCGGATGGGATCGAACCGCCCAGCGCGGCCTCGACGGACGCCCGGGTCAGCAGCGCCGTCGGCCCGATGGTTTCGAGCGCGTCGACCAGGGCCCCCGCGAGACCGTGGAGGGCAACGTCCGGCCGGCACGGGACCAGCGCCAGGCTGAGCGATCCCGCGCGCACGCGCTCGGCGCCCGCGCTGGTCTGCTGCAGCCGGACGCCCAGGAGCCGGGTGATCTGGAGCATCGCCGCCGGATATCTGCCGGTGAGCCGCGTGAACGCGGCGTGGCTCAGTCGGGCCAGGTGCGAATCGCGGACCGCGTACACCGTGGCCGAGCGCTCGGCGTGGGTGACCAGCGCGATCTCGCCGACGGTCTCGCCGCGTCCCACGTCGGCCAGGACGCGCTCGCCGGGCGTGCCCTCGTCGTGCACGACCCGCAGCCGGCCGCTGAGCAGGATGTAGAGCGCGTCGCCCGGATCGCCCTGGTGGAAGAGCACGTCCCCCGCCGCGAGCGCGACCCAGGTCGCCTCGCGCTCGACGTCGTCGATGACCGACGGTTCGATGGCCCCGAAGCGCCGCGCCAGGTAGTCGGCGAGCTGCGACCGGCGCAGGCGGCGGGCGCTGAGCTCCGTGAGTCGCAGGGCCAGCTCCGGATCGCCGCGGAACAGGACCTCCAGCGTGGCACGGTGCACCGCGCCGAGTGTCGCCGCGGTCCGTGCTCGCACGCTCGCGGTGCGCCTCCCGCCCGCCCGGACAGCCAGCTCGCCGACGACGTCTCCCGGGCCCAGCAGGGTCAGGACCTGGTCGGGGCGGCCCGGCTCCTCGCGGAACGCCTCCAGGTCTCCCCGCAGGATCACGAAGATCTCGTCGCCCTCGTCATCCTGTCGCACGAGGAGGTCGCCCGCCGTCAGCCGGACGAGCCGCATCCCGGCCGCCAGCGCTTCCAGGGTCGGTGCCGGCAGGTCGTGCAGCAGGGGGACACCTTCCAGGCCCTCCCGGAGCCCGGCGGCATCGTCGGTCACCCGACGTCCCTCCGGCGCGCAGGCGCGGCTGCACCCGGCCGCGGCGCAGCCCTGACCGCGCACGTCGCCCGCGCCGTGCCAGCGCCCGGCTCGCGCGCGTGGAGGCGCCGGACCGGAGGGTGGAAGGAGGGAACTCGCGACACCACGACGGAGTCTAGCGAGACGACCGCGGACGAGCCCGGACCGGGATCAGGCGCCGGGGGC
>JAJYDP010000858.1 GCA_021777365.1 Chloroflexota bacterium
AGGCGACGACCTCGACCTTCTGCTCCACGAACGAGAGGCTGGCCAGCAGCACGTTCTGGAGCACGAAGAAGCCCGCGAGGAGCGTGAGCATCAGGACCATCGTGGCGGTGGCCGCGAGGCTCATGACCGCGTTGCGCCAGAACCCCTGCCACGCGCGACGGATCGAGAACAGGACGAAGGTGATCATCGTCAGTCCTCGCGGTGGTAGGCCGCGCTGAGCTCGTCGCGGATGATGCGGCCCTCCTCGAGCGCCACCACGCGCTTGCGGAGCGCGGTGACCACCTCGGCCTGGTGGGTGGCCATGAGGATCGTCACGCCCAGCTCGTTGATCCGCAGCAGGAGCTGGATGATCTCCCAGCTGATGACCGGGTCGAGGTTGCCGGTGGGCTCGTCGGCGATGATGATCCGCGGGTCGTGGACGAGCGCGCGGGCGATCGCGGTCCGCTGCTGCTCCCCGCCCGACAGCTGGGTGGGGGTCTGCTTCGCCTGCGCGGTGAGGCCGACCAGCGCGAGCACGCGGTCCACCGAGGGCTTGATCCGCGCGCGGGGCGTGCCCGTCACCTCGAGGGCGAAGGCGACGTTCTCCCACACGGTCTTGCGCGGCAGCAGCTTGAAGTCCTGGAAGACGATGCCGATCTTGCGGCGGACCTTGGGGACGGCTCGCCGCCGAAGCCGGGCAAGGTCGTCGCCGTCGACCACGACGTGGCCCTGAGTCGCAAGCTCGTCACGGATCAGCAGCCGCATCAGGGTTGACTTGCCGGCGCCCGAGGGGCCGACCAGGAACACGAAGTCGCCCTCGGGCACCACCAGGTCCACGTCGCGTAGCGCCAGCCGGCCGTTCGGGTAGCGCTTGGTCACGTCATGGAGCACCACGACGTCGCGCGACGAGCGCGGGACGTGGGCGCGCCCGGTCAGGCGGCTGAACAGGGAGGACGACGCGGTCTCAGGATGGGTCATGCGTTCGCTCGCGGGCGGCCTGTCGATCTCGGGGCCGCAGTCGCGGCCAGTGCTTCGACTCCGTCCGAGGGCACGGTTGGGGGAGCCACGTTGCTCCCGAGGCTAGCACCCGAGGTCAGATCCTGCCGGTCGCGCAGCATGGGCGCGTGGGCGTCGGGTGGGGTCGCTCTATACCATGGCCAGGTTGATGGGCAGGTAGCGCGCGAACGGGAGGTCGGGCCGCGACCAACAGAGAATGCCCGGGAAGCGGTCGAAGCGCAGGCCGGCGGCGAGCAGCGCCCGGATCGCCGGCTCGGCTGACGCCGGCACCCAGGTCGCCACCGTGCCCAGGATGGGCGTCTGCCGGATCGCCACGCCCAGCAGTGACGGCAGCAGGTCCGGGTCGAGCGCTGCCACGGGTCCCAGCCTGCCGCTCGAGGACCCGTAGGCGTAGCCCAGCACGCGGCCGCCGCGCTCGCGGACGAGGAAGCCGGCGCGCCCGTCGCGCCGCAGGAACTCGTGATCGGATGGGTGCGTGAGGCCGAGCACCTTGCGGTCGATCTCGCCCACCGCCTCCGCAAGCTGTCGCGGTCCGTCCCGCCCGTTGGCGGCGATCGAGTCAAACGGGATCGCCTCGAGCCCCGATGCGAGGTCCGGCACGGCGCTCCACCGAAACGGCTCCCCGGCCAGACGCCAGATCGGCAGGCGCGGCAGCATCCCCCGACGCGCGTAGATGGCGTTGGAGATGGGCTGCGCGGTGTCGGTGGCCATGCCCCAGGTGTGGATCTCCGTGTCGAGCGCATTGTCGGGTCCCGGCACCGCCGGCCCGCCCGGCGGCGTGTCACGGCCGGCCTGGGCGCGGTCGAGCAGCGCGGCCCCGATGCCGTGCCCCTGCGCGGCCGGCAGGACGAACAGCATCGCGAGGTACCACAGCCCATCGCGCACCGTCGCCACGGCGAAGCCAACGAGCCATGGCTCGGCCGGACCCGATCCCTCGCGCCCCTCACGCGAGATCTCGCCCACCCAGAACCGGTCCGGATCGGTCGCGAGCATGTGCGTCAGGTGGCGCCGGATGGGGCCCGTCTCCTCGGGCAGCGGCGGCATTCCGAGCCGACCCTGGTAGTCGTCAACCGCCGCGCGCCACACGCCCAAGCACGCCGCGATGTCCGCCTCTCGGCCGAGCCGGTACGTGACGGGGCCGAAGTGGCGCATGAGCGGCAGCGGCTCAGTCGCCCGCGTCGTCCGCGGACGGCGGCCGGCCCGTCGCGAGCCGCTCGAGCTCGGCCTGCATGAACGCGTCGAGGTCGCCGTCAAGGACGGCGCCCGTGTTCGAGGTCTCGTGCGCCGACCGCAGGTCCTTGACCATCTGGTACGGGTGCAGCACGTAGGAACGGATCTGATTGCCCCAGCCGGCCGTCACGTGCTCGCCCCGCAGCTTGCGCAGCTCCTCCTCGCGCTTCTCCAGCTCCAGCTCCAGGAGCCGCGACTTCAGGACACGGATCGCGAGCTCGCGGTTCTGCGTCGCCGATCGCTCGTTCTGGCAGGTCACCACAATCCCGGTGGGGACGTGCGTCAGCCGGATCGCGGATTCGGTCTTCTGGACGTGTTGGCCGCCGGCCCCCGACGAGCGGAAGGTATCGGTCCGGATCTCGTCCCAGTTGAGCTCGATCTCGACGTCCTCGTCGGCCTCGGGCATGACCTCGACGAGGGCGAAGGTCGTCTGGCGCCGGTTCTGCGCGTCGTACGGCGAGATGCGCACCAGGCGGTGGACGCCCCGCTCGACGCG
>JAJYDP010000859.1 GCA_021777365.1 Chloroflexota bacterium
TGCAGCTCTTCGCCGCCGTCGGGCTGGGTGGCGGTGCCGTGCTCAGCGCGGCCGCGGCGGTGGTGCGGCCGATGCTGCGGCTCTCCGGCGTGCCGGAATGCGTGACGCTCAACTTCGTGTGGGGCGTCGGATACGGCGTCGCCATCCCGCTCATCCTGCAGTAGCCGGGCCGACCCGGGGACCGGAGGGCCGGCCGTCCACAGCCGGGTCCGATCAGTCCTCGGCCACCGCCTCGACCGATTCCGTCACCGGCAGCCCGCGCTCGCGGAGAGCCGCCACCATCGTGGCGGGTGCCACGGCCTCCTCCACGGCGAAGGCCCCCGGCGGGATGGCGCCCGAGGCGATCAGGTGGCACACGATGGCCGCGTGCCAGCCGGTCGTGCGCTCCATCCCGGTGAAGCCCAGCGTGTCGTCGCGGATCGCGCGCAGGTCCACGATGGCGCGGGCCGGCTTCCCTCCCCTGCGGCCCGTGGCGATCACGTGCGCGATCACGATGTCCTCGAAGCCCTCGGGCGCGCGGATCTGCGGCTCGATCAGGGCGTGGAAGACGTGCCGCGGGATCACCGGCACCCCGTCGACCTCGATCGCCGTCTCCGAGAAGAACCCGGCGTCCTGGAAGGCCTGGAACTGCGCGACGTGCCCTGGATATCGCAGCACCTTGTTACGGATCGACGGCACCGTGCGTCCCAGCGTCCACGGCACGGTGGAGCCGCCGCCGGCCGAGAAGGCCTCGAGCTCCCCCACCGGATCCCCCAGGTCGACCAGCTCGTACTCGGCCGGATCGAACGTATCGACGTGCACGATGCTGCCGTCACGGACCCAGTCGGCCCCGCCGGCATACTCGTTGGTCAGGCCGTCCATCGCGAACGTCACGCGGTAGTCCCAGGGCGGCTCGGGGCGATAGGGCAGGCCACCATCGAGGAGCAGCAGGTCGCCGGTCTCGTCGAGGAGGGTGGCCGCGTAGGCCATCAGGTTGTTCGCGAGTCCGGGCGCCTCGCCGCAGTCGGGCACGATCGCGATGCCGAGCTGCTTCGCCCGGTCCGCGAGCCCGATCTCGGCGAGGGCCGTGGCCGTGTGGCCACCCAGGTCGCACATGCTCGTGCCGGCCTCGAGCGCGGCCTCGGCGATCCGCAGGTTCAGCTTGTACGAGACGGCCGCGATGAAGGCGTCGAGGGGCCGCAGGAACGCGACCAGCGCGTCGCGGTCGGTGACGTCGAGCGCCACGCCGGTGGCCCGGTCCTGGCCGGTCAGCCGGTTCACGCGCTCGGCGGCGCGCCGGGCGGCCGTCCCGTCGATGTCGGCAAGCGTCACCGAGGCCGCCTCGCCACGGACGACGAGGTCGTAGGCCGCGGCGGTCCCCTGTCGCCCGGCCCCCAGGATCCCGTATCGATAGGTGCTCATGCGCGCCAGTGTAGGCGGCGCCGGACCGCCCGGAGCGGCCGCAACGTCACGGGTCGGGGCCGGCAAACCTCGTCCCGTTCGCCGGCCGGCAGGCATTCTGCCCCGCTCGCGGTGGCCGCGAGGCCGCGACACCGCGCGAGAGAGCGGGACACCGCCTAGGATCGGCGCATGCTCGGGACACCCATCCTGCAGGCCGACGAGGCGTTCGTCGCGCTCCTGGTCGCGCTCGCGTTCGTCGCGCTGGTGACGCGGCGAGTCGGGCTGCCCTACACGGTGGGCCTGGTCCTCTTCGGCGTCGCGATCTCGTTCGCCTCCCCGCCGGTCCACCTGCAGGTGAGCCCGCAGCTGGTGCTGCTGGTGCTGCTCCCCGGGCTCGTGTTCGAGGCGGCCTACTCCCTCGACCAGCAGGAGCTGCTGCGTGCACTTGGAGGCGTCCTGCTGCTCGCCGTACCCGGCGTCCTGGCCGTGGCCGGCTTCGTCGCCGTCGTGCTGCACGTCGCGACTGGGCTCGCGATGGGCCCGGCGTTCGTGGTGGGGGCGATGGTCTCGGCCACCGACCCGGCCGCGGTGACCTCGAGCATCCGGCGGCTCCGGGCGCCTGCCCGCCTGGCCACGATGGTCGAGGCGGAGAGTCTCCTCAACGACGGGACCGGGATCGTTGCGTTCACCATCGCCGTCGCCGCCACGCGGGGCGCCATGGATCCGGCGCAGGGGGCCGTCCAGTTCGTCGGCGTCTCCATCGGGAGCGTCGTGGTCGGCATCGTGTCGGGCATCGCGATCTCGCGCCTCGCCGCCGCCACCGAGGATCATCTCGTGGAGCTCACGCTCACGCTCGTCGCCGCGTACGGCACGTATCTGGTTGCCGATCAGCTCGGCCTGTCGGGCATCATCGCGACCGTCGTGGCCGGCATCCTGCTCGGGTCCTACGGCCGCCGCGTCGGGCTGAGCCAGCGCGTGCAGGACGCGATCGATGTCGTGTGGGAGTTCCTCGCGTTCCTGCTCACCGCGCTCGTGTTCCTGCTGGTCGGGGTCGCGATCCCGGTGGGTCACCTCGCGGACGCGCTCTGGCCCATCGCGTGGGGGGTCGTCGCGATCCTGGCGGGCCGGGCCGCGGTGGTCTACCTGATGCTCGGCGGCGTCTCGTGGCTGGTGGAGCGGACGGCAGGCCGGGAACGCATCCCGATCCGCTGGCTGCACGTGACGTTCTGGGCGGGACTGCGGGGCGCCGTCGCGGTTGCGCTGGCGCTGTCGCTGCCCTCCGGCTTCCCGGACCGCGACCGGCTCCAGGGGATCACGTTCGGCATCGTGCTGTTCACCCTG